>JAFDTY010000071.1 GCA_019594055.1 Candidatus Haladaptatiplasma halalkaliphilum
CGCTCTAGAGTGCCACGTATAGAGCAAAATCGTGAAACAGGAGAGTTGAGTGTAAGATACATCAACGATGACGGAGACGTGGAGATCGAAAGCTACGATATGGTTGTGCTGGCAGTAGGCATGCAGCCCTGCGATACACTTCCGGACCTTGCGTCCATAGTAAAAGTAAACCTCAACGGGTATGGATTCATAGATGTGGATCCCTATTACAACGTAGAAACTTCGAGACCTGGTATATACACTTCCGGAGCAGCTACAGAGCCCAAGGACATCCCGGAGAGTGTTATAGAGGCATCGGCGGCTTCAGCCATGGCCGCTAGAGATATAAAAGATGCCAGAGGTACCGAAGTCACAACGAAGGAATATCCCAGAGAAAGGGACGTCAGTAACGAATTCCCGAGAACCGGTGTGTTTCTGTGTCACTGTGGCATAAACATAGGCGGAGTCATCGACATACGGGAAGTAAAGGAATATGTGCAGACGCTTCCGTATGTGGCGCTTGCCGACGATGAGACCTTTTCATGTTCACAGGATTCTCTGGAACGCATAAAGGAAAGGATCAACGATTTGGGTCTTAACAGGATCGTGGTGGCTTCATGTACACCCAGAACTCACGAACCGCTTTTCCAGGATACACTAAGGGAAGCCGGTTTAAATCCGCATCTTTTCGAGATGGTCAATCTAAGGGACCAGAATTCCTGGGTCCACAGAGATAATCCCGTGTTGGCAACCTTGAAGGCAAAGGAAACCGTGGCCATGGGTGTTGCCAGGGTAAACGAGATGAGGGCGGTTTCCCACGAAAAATTCCCTGTGAACAAAAAAGCACTCGTGATCGGTGGAGGTATCTCCGGTATGTCTTCGGCCATAGCCATGGCGGACCAGGGATTCCAGGTTTATCTTATAGAAAAGGAGAAAGAACTCGGTGGCTTGGCCAGGGATGTACACCTTGGCGTCGGCGAGGAAGAACCTCAAAAATTACTCGAAGGTTTGATCTCAAAGGTCAACGAACACGAAAACATATCCCTTTACACCAAAGCGATCCTGGAAGATATCGACGGATACGTAGGGAATTATACTTCCCTGATAAGTCAAGAAGACACCACGGAGACCATCGAACATGGAGTCGTGGTCGTAGCAACCGGTGCAAAGGCCTACGAACCGACCGAATACTCCTATGAAGATAGTAAAGATATAATCACACAGAAGGAGTTCGAGAAGGATCTGTCGTCCGGTGAAAAATATCTCAATGAACTTAAGGAAGTGGTGATGGTACAGTGTGTGGGTTCAAGGAACGAAGAGCACCCCTATTGTTCAAGGATATGCTGCTCCAATGCCCTTAAAAACGCAGTCAGATTGAAAGAAAACAATCCGGATGTTTCCGTGTACGTTCTTTACAGGGATATAAGAACATACGGATTCAAGGAGGATAGGCTATATCATGAGGCCAGGGAGAAGGGTGTGTTCTTCATAAGGTTCGAAGATGATGAAGAGCCGCTGGTTGTATCAAAAGACGGAAAGATCACCGTTAAAACAAAGGATAAGATACTCCATAGGGATCTGATTCTTAATCCGGATAAACTGATATTGAGTGTTGGAGTAGTACCAGGAGAGAACTCCGTATTGGCCCAGCAGCTGAAGGTACCACTCAACTCAGACGGATTCTACTCGGAAGCGCACATGAAACTTCGACCGGTTGAATTCTCCGCGGACGGCATATTCCTGTGCGGTTTGGCACACAGTCCAAGGTTCATGGAAGAAGCCATAGCACAGGCGCGAGCGGCATCTTCTCGGGCGGTTACTATACTATCTAAAGATCATCTGGAAACCAGCGGTAGTGTTGCCGATATAGCTTCGAGAAGGTGTGCCGGATGTCAACTATGTGTTAGCATATGCCCGTACGACGCATTGGATTACGATGAAGAGCGACATGTCGTGATGGTGAACGAAATATTATGCCAAGGATGTGGTGCCTGTGCCGCAATATGTCCAAGCGGTACCGCGCAGCAAAATTCTTTCACTAAAAAACAGATCATGTCTATGATAGACGAATGTATCAGATAAGGAGCGATAAAATGAGCGAAGAAAAAGAGAAAACAAAGGAAGATTTCGAACCCAAGATAGTCGGGTTCCTCTGCAACTGGTGTTCCTACGCAGGAGCGGACCTTGCAGGTACCAGCCGTATACAGTACCCTCCTAACATAAGGGTCATCCGTGTGATGTGTTCAGGCGCGGTGGATTCAGTATATGTTAACAGGGCCTTGTTGGAAGGTGCCGACGCAGTATTCATCGGCGGCTGCCATCCCGGAGACTGTCATTATCTTAACGGGAATTACAAGGCAAGAAGGAAGATGGTCTTGTTGAAAAACATACTTACCACCCTTGGTATGGAACCCGAGAGGATATGGGTACGATGGATATCAGCCTCCGAAGGCCAGAAATTCGCCGATACGGTAAAGGAAATAGTGGACGAAACAAAGAAACTGGGCCCCAATCCAATGAAGGAGAAATGGAATATTTAGAGGTGTTACCATGATATACGGATTAAAGATAGAAAATGATGTTCCCAAGACCGTGAATAACTTCCTAAAACAACTGTTGGAAAGCGGCAAGGTCGAAGCCGTTTTGGCGATGCAGGAAACACCTTCCGGTAGATCCGCATTCCCCACCATGATATCCGACCCCGATAAACTCGATACCAACGTATTCGCTCCTTTACTGCCGGTATCAACAGGTGCCATGGTGTCCAGATTGACCAAGGTAAAGGGTTCCAAGAAACCTTTGGCCGTGGTCCTTCGTGCATGCGAACTGAGAGCATTGACCGAGCTTTTGAAATTGAAGCAGGCAGATCTGGAAAACATCGTGCTCATAGGTGTTGACTGCCTCGGAACGTTCCCCATGAAGATATATTCCAACTATCCCGGAGACGAAGATCCCACGGAAGTCGTGCTGAAAGGAGAAGGTGAAGAAGATATGAGGACGGCATGCCTCAACTGTAAAGACCCTGTACCCGAAACGGCAGATTTGATAATCGGTATCTTCGGTACGGATACGGGTAAATCCATATTGCTGGATACCAGAACAGAAAAAGGGCAGGAGCTCATCAACGACATGGGATTGAGTGAGTTCGGTAACGAAAAGGACAGGGAAAAAGCCGTTTTGGATATAAGAAACAAGAGAGACGAGGCCAGGAAGGCATTCATGGAAGAACATTCGGATATCATCGGAGTGGAGAAGCTGCTGGAGTTCTTCGATACATGTGTTAACTGCCACAACTGTATGAAGGCCTGTCCCATATGCTACTGCCGTGAATGTCTCTTCGAGAGTGATGTTTTCGATGTGGAAGCGAGTAAATACATGGCAAAAGCCAAGAGCAAGGGCGCATACAAGACACCCACGGACTCTCTACTGTTCCATATCACAAGATTCAATCACATGATACTGTCTTGTGTGGAATGCGGACTCTGCGAACAAGCTTGTCCCTCAGATATACCTCTGATGGATATAATAACGGCTATAGCCGAGAATGCACAGGCAGAGTTCGAGTACCTACCGGGTCGTGATCCAGAAGAGGAGATGCCCATGGTGGTGTACAGGGAAGATGAATTCCAGGATGTGGGGGAAGGATAGATGGATACTATCGACACCAAATATCTGGATGTGAACTTCAAGTACGAGATAGCTGAACAGGAAGGCGGAGAAGGTATACTCAAGTGTTTTGCATGCGGAAGCTGCACGGCAAGGTGTCCCGAGATGGACGTGGACGATGAGTGGAATGCGAGAACAATCATACGAAAAGCCCTCCTGGGTCTGCGTGAAGAAGTTCTAGCATCGGAATTTCTTTGGGTCTGTTCGTCCCATTACAGGTGTTTGGAAAAGTGTCCGCAGGAAGTCAATGTAAAGGGTCTGATGAATCAGATCAGGGAAGAGCGTTTGAAGGATGAGAAGGAAGAGGATGAATGCGGTAAAGAGATCAAGAAAGGCATGGACCCTTCCTTCAAGTACAAATTGGCAGAAGGGGAATCCGGTAAAGAGATCTACAATTGCTTTTCATGCGGAACCTGTACCGCCGGCTGCCCCGAAAGAGATCTCGATCCTTTGTATTCTCCACGTAAAGTAATCAAAACTTCACTTCTCGGTATGAAAGACAAGGTGTACCGGAATAGATTCGTGGAGATATGTTCCACACACTATCGATGTTTGGAACAATGTCCACAGGGTGTTGAGATACCTAAATTGATGTTCGCGATACGGGAGATAGCCATAAAGGAAGGACACTTCAAGGAGGGTCACGATGCCTGCGAATAAGACCATAGGTGCCGTTGCCGTGGTGGGCGGAGGGATCGCAGGTGTGCAGTCTGCACTGGATATGGCGGATATGGGATACAAGGTGTATCTTATAGAAAAATCACCTGCTATCGGCGGAGTTATGGCCATGCTGGACAAGACTTTTCCCACCAACGATTGCTCCATGTGCATACTTTCGCCGAAACTCGTGGACTGCGCAAGGCATCCGAACATAGAGATACTTACACTCGCTCAAGTTAAAGACATAAAGGGGGAAGCCGGAAATTTTAAAGTATTGGTAGATCAGAAGGCAAGGTACATAGATCCCGATGTTTGTACCGCCTGTGGCGACTGTGCCGAAGCATGCCCAATAAAGATACCGGATACCTTCGAACAGGGGCTAGTGATGAGGAAAGCCATCTACAAGTATTATCCGCAAGCCATACCCAATGCGTACGTGATAGACAAGGAAGGTGCTCCGGGATACAAAGGGTGTATAGATTGCGGTCTTTGCGAGAAGGCATGTACCGCAGGCTGCATAGACCGTTCCCAGGAGGACCGAGAGTTAGTTTTTGATGTAGGTGCGGTAATACTTGCAACGGGTTCCGCTCCATTCGACCCGAAGATAAAAAAGGAATTCGGGTACGGTAAATTCCCCAATGTGATCACATCCCTTGAATTCGAAAGGATATTATCGGCTTCCGGGCCCTACGAAGGCAAGATACTCAGACCGGGTGATAAAAAACATCCCGAGAAGATCGCATGGGTACAGTGTGTAGGCTCCCGTGATAGAAATATCGACCAGGAATTCTGCTCTTCCATGTGCTGTATGTACACCACCAAGGAAGCCGTCATAGCAAAAGAACACCAGGCGGATATCGATGCAACGGTATTCTATATCGACGTGAGGACATTCGGTAAGGATTTCGACAGGTACATAGAGCGGGCAAAGAGGGAGCATGGTATCAAATATGAACGTTCAAGGATATCGGAGATATATCAGAAGGAATGCGGCGACCTGACCATAAGGTACGAGGACGAGGAAGGCGAACTCCATGAAGATACCTTTGATATGGTGGTGCTTTCTATCGGTCTGTGTATGACGGGTGACAGGGGCAAGATGCTCAAAGACCTAGGACTGGATATGAACGAATTCGGATTCCCGTTATCGGCCACCAACGACCCGGTGGCACTTGTAAAACCCGGTATTTTCATGGCGGGAAGCATAGTGGAGCCTCAAGCCATACCGGAATCGGTGATGCAGGCATCGGCTGCAGCAGCACAGGCAGCCGCATTACTGAGGGACTCCAAGGGTACATTGGTTGAGCCCCCTCCAGAATACCCGGAAAGAGATGTTTCCCGGGAAGAACCTAGGATCGGTGTCTTCGTATGTAACTGTGGTATCAACATCGGTAACTACGTGGATGTGAGCAAGGTAGTTGAATACGCAGATACATTAGATAATGTGGAATACGCAACGGATAGTCTGTACTCGTGTTCCGAGGACACACAAAAAAGCATAGTGAATATAATCAAAGAAGAAGGCTTGAACAGGGTCATAGTTGCCGCATGCACTCCAAGAACCCATGAGCCGCTTTTCAAAAAAAGCCTTGCCGAAGCGGGTTTGAACCCTCACCTTCTTGAGATGGCGAACATAAGAGAACACTGCTCATGGGTGCATACGGATAAAGACAGGGCAACCGAGAAGGCCAAGGAACTAATATCCATGACCGTGGCCAAATCCAGATTGCTGGAACAGATACCGAAGACGACCATCGACATAGTACAATCTGCCGCGGTTGTAGGTGGTGGTGTTGCCGGGATGACCACAGCTCTGTCACTAGCAGACCAGGGTTACAAAACTTTACTGATAGAAAAGGAAGACAAGCTAGGCGGAAAGCTGAACAAGATAAAATTCCCTTTCGAAGATGTTGACCTTAAAGAGATGCTCAAAGGCATGGAGAAAAGGATAGCCGACCATGAGAACATCGACTTAAAGCTGAACACACAGATAACTGAAATTTCTGGTCATGTTGGTAATTACACTATAAAACTCTCTGACCATGAAGAACTTCTCACAGGTGCTATCGTGGTCACTACAGGTACTTCGGAACATGTTCCAACATCCTACGGATACGGTAAAGACCCGAGGATAGTTACACAGTTGGAACTTGAGGAGATGCTTTACACGTTGAACCCGGGCGATATCAAAGAGGGCGAAACATTTGTGATGATACAATGCGTTGAGTCCAGAGAAAACGATAGGAACTATTGTTCTCGTATATGTTGTATGGGCGCGTTGAAAAATGCACTCAAGATCAAAGATATCAATCCACATGGGGAAGTTTACATACTGTACCGGGATATGATGACCTATGGTTTCTTTGAAAGATATTACAAAGAAGCCCGTGAAAAGGGTGTCATCTTCATGCAGTATGACGTGGAGAAGAAACCGGATATCAAGATAGGTGAACACATAACCGCCAAGGTTTGGGAGCCCATGCTTCAGGAAGAGTTAGAGCTAGATGCTGATTATCTCGTACTGTCTACCGGAATGGATCCTGAGGAAGGAACATTTGAACTGGCCCAGCATCTCAAAGTTCCTCTTAATCAAGATGGATTTTTCCTGGAAGCACATGTGAAGCTACGACCGGTTGATTTCTCCACGGCAGGAGTGTTCTTGGCAGGGAGCTGTCATTCACCTAAATTCATCAACGAGTGCATCTATCAAGCTCAAGCCGCATCTGCGAGAGCGTCAACTATTTTAGCCAATCCGAAGCTAGAAGCGGAAGCCAATGTAGCTGTTGTGGACGTAGACCGATGCTCGGGGTGCAAGACGTGCATATCTGTTTGCCCGTATATTGCCATAGAATCCGTTACGGAAACCATCGATGGTGTTGAAGTGGTACACGCCGATATCACCGAAGGTGTATGCCAGGGGTGCGGTACCTGCGTTGCAGCCTGCCCCTCGGGAGCCATCGATCAAAAAGGATTCAAGGATAATCAGATACTGGCGATGATCAAAGCGCTGGGAAAGTGTTCGAGAGGTGTTATAAATGAGTGAAGAATTTGAGCCGTCGGTAGTAGCATTTTTGTGTAATTGGTGTTCCTATGCAGGGGCAGACCTTGCTGGGACCTCCCGCTTGAAGTATCCTGATAACGTAAGATCCATACGAGTGATGTGCTCGGGAAGAGTCGACCCTGTTTTCGTGTTAGATGCCTTAAAAGAAGGTATAGATGGTGTCCTGGTTGCGGGATGTCATCCAGGAGACTGTCATTACCAGTCGGGAAATTACAAAACCAACCGTAAGATGATGCTTATCAAGAAATTACTCGCTGATTTCAACATCGACCCCGACCGGTTGCGATTCGAGTATATTTCTGCCTCGGAAGGTCAAAAATTCGCAGATGTAGTAACTGAATTTGTGAGTACTCTGAAGGCTATAGGTCCAAACCCTTTAAAAGACGAATGTTTGTGACCGTGTAATATATATCATATATAAGAGGTGTAAAGTAAATGGACGAATACGAAAAGGCATACAAGGAATCGATACAAGACCCGGGATCATTCTGGGGTAGAGCGGCTGAGAAGTTAAAGTGGTACGAGAGATGGGATACGGTATTGGACGACTCAAACAAACCATTCTATCGCTGGTTCAAAGGTGGCGAGATAAATACATGCTACAACGCCATCGATAGGCATGTTGAGGAAGGTAGGGGCGACCAGTATGCGATGATATATGACAGTCCCGTTACGGATACCGTTGAAAAATACACATACTCCCAGTTGAAGGAAAGGGTTTCCAGATCAGCAGGTTTCCTGCTGGGTCTCGGTGTTGAAAAGGGAGATACCGTCATAATCTACATGCCCATGATACCGGAGGCACTGATAAGTATGATGGCATGCGCACGTATAGGGGCGGTCCACTCCGTTGTCTTCGGTGGCTTCGCTGCCAAGGAATTGGCGATCCGTATCGATGATGCAAAACCCAAGGTCATACTTACGGCTTCATGTGGTATAGAGCGAACCAAGGTTATCGAGTACAAACCACTACTGGACAAGGCCATGGATCTGGCCGAGCATAAACCGGAAACCGTGGTGATGAAGCAAAGGCCGGAAGGTAAAGCTCCATTGGACGGAGAGCTTGACTGGGATGAGTTGGAGGCAAAGGCAGAGGAAACCGAATGTGTGAAATTGGATGCAAATGACCCTCTGTACATACTATACACCTCCGGAACCACCGGGAAACCGAAAGGGGTTGTACGTGACAACGGAGGACATGCAGTTGCCCTACGATGGACAATGGATAAGATCTATGGTATAAAGCCAGGCGATGTGTACTGGGCGGCTTCCGACGTCGGCTGGGTGGTGGGACACTCATACATAATATATGCGCCTCTGCTCACAGGAGCAACGACCATAATGTACGAAGGAAAACCTGTTGGCACACCGGATGCCGGTCAGTTCTGGCGAGTGATCCAAGAGCACGATGTAAAGGTTCTTTTCACTGCACCAACTGCAATACGTGCGGTTAAGCGCGAAGATCCCGAAGGTAAATATCTCGAAAGATATGACCTTTCCAAATTTGATACGTTGTTCCTGGCAGGCGAAAGAACGGATCCGGATACATATCACTGGGCAAAAGACCTACTCAAAGTACCTGTCATCGATCACTGGTGGCAGACCGAAACCGCCTGGGCCATAGCTGCAAACTTCAGAGGGCTCACACAGTACCCCATCAAACCGGGTTCTGCCTCAAAGGCGGTCCCTGGCTGGGATGTTAGGATACTAGATCCCTTGAGCGGAGAAGAGATGCCTCCGGGAGAACACGGTGTTATCGCAGTTAAATTACCGCTACCCCCGGGAACTTTCATCACCCTTTGGGAGGATGACGAAGCCTTTGAGAAAGAGTATATGACCGATTACCCGGGCTTTTACTTTACAGGTGACGGCGGATACGTCGATGAAGACGGGTATGTCTTCGTTATGGGAAGAGTAGATGATATAATCAACGTTGCCGGTCACCGTTTATCAACCGGGAGCATGGAAGAAGCTGTGGCAAAGCATCCTGATGTGGCCGAATGCGCAGTACTGGGAGTCGAGGATCAACTAAAAGGAGAAGTCCCCATAGGTTTCCTGGTGCTGAAAGCCGGTGCTGAACGGTCACACGAAGAAATCGTCTCCGACGTGATCGGTATGGTGAGAAACGAAGTGGGACCCATAGCATCCTTCAAAAAAGCCGTGGTGGTGGATCGTTTACCCAAGACCAGGTCCGGCAAGATACTCCGGGGAACCATGAGGAAGATCGCTGATGGTAAAGAGTATCGTATGCCTTCCACCATCGAAGATCCTGAGGTGCTGGACGAGATAAAAGAGGCTGTAAAGGAGATAGGTTACGGCACATAATCCATTAACTTAACAATTCGTTACGAACCTGTTGGACGAGTCTTGGGAGAGCATCCTCTACCTTAGGAGTCATCTTCTCGGAAAAGGTGTGCACATCTTCAACTTCGATCGCATAGATGACGATATCCTTCGGTATCATCTCATCTCCGGTAGCGGACCATATCTTCAAAGCCTGTAGGAAACTAACATTGTGCAAGTTACTCACATTCCGTGTTTCCTTGAAGTCATCCGGGGTTATCCTGCTGATGGTACCCACATCTTTTTTACCGGTGATGATCGAATCTACGATAACGGCACGCTCATATCCCAGCATCATCTCAACCAGTTCCATACCTCCCACTGAAGCTTCTTCTATGTCGATGTCTGTAAAATCTTCCTCAGATAGCGATCCGGCAACCCTGATACCGATGGCATCGTCCGTAAGCAATGGATTACCCAGGCCGATCAAGATGGTCTTCATGAGCGTTCAAGACTTTTGAATAGTTTGCCGTTGCTGTCCAATATCTCAACTTTCAAAGGCATCTCTCCCGGTAGGCTGTGGGTTGCACATGCGAAGCACGGGTCGTAGGCCCGGAATGCCATCTCTACCTTGTTTAGCATGCCTTCGTCTATCTCGCCTTTGTTGACCAGTCCCAATGCGGCATCTCTAACCGACATGGTGATCGCTCCTGCATTGTTGGTGGTGGCTACGATGAGGTTGGCCCTTTCCATAAGACCGTTCTCATCCACGTTGTAATGATGTATCAAAGTGCCTCTTGCAGCCTCTACTACCCCTATACCCTCGCCTGGTTTGCCCACGGGATTCCTTACATGTTCGGAGGTTATCTCCGGATCCTGTATAAGTTCCTTTGCTCGTTCGGTGGCATAGAGTAATTCTATCAATCTGGCCCAATGGAAGGCCAGTGTGGAATTGACCGGTTTTCCTCCCAAGGTATCGTACATGCGCTCGTATTCTTTCTGAGCTTTCGGTGTGGCCATACCATCTGCGGCGTTAAGTCGTCCGAGTGGTCCCACACGATAGATACCACTTTCCGGACCGCTGGTCAAACCGTTCCAACCTATCTTTTTGAGGTAAGGATATTTCATGTAGGTCCATTCCTCTACATTTTCGGCCACGTGCTCTTTGTATTCCTTTACCGGGAATTTAAGAAATTCTTTTCCGTCCTGATCTGTGACTCTGATGAGTCCGTCGTAGAAGTTGACCTTGTTGTCCACATCCACAAGCCCCATGTTGTAGGTATCCAACTGATAGGGGTCGCTGAGTATCATATCCACGTAATCTTTGTTCTTTAACACTATATCGTCGAATAATTTGAGGGTAAATATGGCGAATTCGTGGCAGGAATCTATCATATCTTCTATCTCTTTTACTTCATCCTGGGAGAGTGATTTAGATACGCCACCCGGCAATCCGCACACCGGATGCGTGGCCTTTCCTCCGAGTATGGCAGTTATCTTTTGACCGAATGCCCGATGTTTGATCACTTCCTTGGCGACGTCGATACCCGCCTTCCGGATCACACCCAATATATTTCTTTCTCCGGGAGGTGCATCCGGACCTACAACGAAGTCAGGACCACCCAGGAAGTAGAAATGAAGCGTATGGTCGTATATAATATAGCCACAATACATCAATTCCCTAAGCTTTTTGGCTGCC
>JAFDTY010000027.1 GCA_019594055.1 Candidatus Haladaptatiplasma halalkaliphilum
CAACCTTCGGTTCTTCAGCCTTCGGCTTTTCAACCTTCGGTTCTTCAGCCTTCGGCTTTTCAACCTTCGGTTCTTCAGCCTTCGGCTTTTCAACCTTCGGTTCTTCAGCCTTGGCTTTCTTCACTTTTGTCTTCTCAGCTTTCGGCTTCTCGACCTTCGGTTCCTCATCCTCCGTCTCCTTCTCTTCGACCTTGACCTCTTCCTCGGGCTTATCCTCTTTCAATGATCTTACTACTATCTCATCGGGTAACTTTGCGTTGGGGTCCATTATATTGACGGTAACGCCGATAACTCCCAATTTCATCTTGGCGTAAGCAAAACCTGTCCTCATCCACTTCCTTTCCTCATTACCGCAATGCTTTATGTGACCGGCCATGAATTTTTCTTCCCTGTGACGGGGTCCCGTGATCTTACCGGACAGTTTAATCTGGCATCCCCTAGCACCGGCGTCCAGTATCCTCCTCACCGAGGAGTGCCCGGCCCTTCTGAAATGCCACCCCCTCTCAAGGGAATTCGCCAGCTTTTCTGCCATTATCTGGGGATTCAGTTCGGGAACCGCAACTTCCTGAACCTCGATCTGGGGATTGTCAAAATGGAATTGATCTTTTACCTGGGCGGTGAGGTCACGTATCGACCTACCTTTACGACCTATCACCAGTGCAGGACGTTCTATGTGCAGTGTGATTCGAGTGCCCATAGGTGTTCGGGATACGTCGCAACCACCGAACCCGGCCCTCGACGTTTCCGTTTTGAGGTACTCCTTCAACATCACACGTCTGAGCTTATCCGTTACAAAGGTCTTCTCTTTGGCCATTATACTTCCTCCGTCTCCTGAAGTATAACTTCAAGGTTGGTGGTCTTGCGATGGAAGGGAGTACTCCTTCCGTGGGCCCTGGGTCTGTTTCCCTTGGTAGGTCTTCCCCTATGTGCGGCTATGCTCAGAATTTTCATCCTCTCCGTATCCAATCCCTTGTCCTCTGCATTACTCTGTGCCTCTTCTATGGTTTCCTTTATCACCATCGCCGCTTTAACAGGGTATCCTCCGGATCCGACACCTTTGTTGTGCGCCGTCAATTTGTTATGCCTTCTGTAGGGTACGGCTCTCTTTTTCTCTATTATATCTTCAAGTATGCTAAGAGCGGTATCCACATCTTTGCCCCGTATCATGTTGCAAACCTCGTAAGATTTCTTTGGCGAGACGCGCAGTTCTTTGCCGTAGGCCTTGGCGGTGGTTTTCGGGTCCGGGTCCATGGTATATCCCATCTATCTGCACCTCATTTAAGTGGAATGTATTTCGACGAACGGGTTGCCCCCACACCGGGGCCTGAATGTTCGACACGTTTTCTCGTCAAAGCGAACTCACCGAGATAATGTCCTATCATCTCGGGCTCTATCTTAACCTCTTTAAACTCTTTCCCGTTATGAACAGCTATGGTTTTTCCAACGAATTGGGGTAGTACCACCATCTCCCTGCGATGAGTTCGGTACACATCCTTGTCCGTTGTCTCGATGCTCTTCAACAGGGCTCTCTCTCCATCGTTCAACCCCCTCTTCAGAGACCTCCTTGCCCGTGATGGCAAAACCTTTATGAGTTCACTCAGGGACATGGCCTTCATCTCTTCCAGAGTGAATCCCCTGTAACTGAACTCCATTTTTCTTCGGGCTTGTATCATTCTCTTCTTTTTTGCCATTTTTACTACCTCTTACGTTCCTTCAACTCTTTCTTTTTCTTCTTCTTCGTTCGTTTGGAAGACAGTCTGCCGACCTTTCTACCCGGAGGTGCGTTCGCGGATACAGTCGAAGGTACTCCCACATGCTGATGGTCGCCACCTCCGTGAGGATGGTTTACTGCGTTCATGGCGACACCCCTGACCTTTTTAGGCCTCTTTGCCCTGCTTCTGTAGGTATGGACTTTTTTACCCGCCTTGGCAAAAGGCTTGTCCTTGTGTCCTCCTCCGGCTACCATTCCAACGGTCGCCCTGCAGCGGCTGTCTATCACCTTGAACTTTCCCGACGGTAACTTTACCGTGGTTTTTGTTTTTCCATGGGAGATTATGGTGGCATAAGTGCCTGCAGACCTCACCAACTTGCCACCGTCCAAAGGCTCCACCTCCAGATTGTGAACGTAATTACCCACCGGTATGCTCCTCAACGGCAAGATGTTACCCAATTTGACCCTGGAACCCATGCCCACCTCTATCTTGCTTCCCTCCCACATACTGTGATGTGCAAGGATGAAAGATGTCTCTCCGTTGTCAAAGTCCACTTCGGCGATGGGCGCTGTATGCCCCGGGGAATGGTGCAGTTCCTTTACTATCCCCGTGGTCTCCTGGGTCTTAGGGTATCTCGCCTTGGCAAGATGCCTGTGACTGGGGGAGCGATATGTTTGTGACCCTCTGCCTCTCCTCTGGGGTATGATCCGTTTACCCATCTAGAACACCCCTATCCTCATGCCTATCTCCTCGGCGGAGAATTCGGCGGAGAATTTAACCGTGGCCCTCTTCCCATGTATGTCTATGCGGGTATTGACGCTTTCAACCCTTACCTCGAATAACTCTTCGATGGCCCTAGCTATCTGTAACTTGTTGGATTTAAGGTCGACCACGAATTCAAGTTTGTTCTCCTTCTCCATCTGACTCATGGTCTTTTCAGTTACATACGGGTACAGGATTATCTGATGTGGCGATTCGTATTCTTTCATCATGACCACTCCTTTGTCTCGTTCAGTGCCCTAACGCTGAATAGCACCAGTCTGCCCAGGTCTCCCCCGGGGGCAAGGTCCTCCACGGTAACGCTGTCGGGGCTTTTAACGTCGACACCGGGTATATTGGAGAACGCTATCTTCCCCTTACACCCCGCAGGCAGGACCACGAGGGGTCCGACGGGCTGGCGGTAACGCCTGTTTCTCATCTTGCCCCTTCCGGCCCTCACCTTTTTCCCATTAATAACCCTCTCGATATCGGGATATACTCCCAAATTCTTGAAAATATCGATGGCTTCCTTGGTCTTTTCTATCTCCTCTATCTCCTTTCCCATGATCAAGGGCAGGCTCAATCCTTCGTTGAAAGAGTGCCCTCTTCCCCTTACCAGATTTTCCACCGCCGTTGCCGCTAGGGCGGACTGCCTGGCAAGAGCCCTTTCCTTCTTGTTGATCTTCTTTACCAGGTTCTTTTCCGGAGTGGGAGGATGTGCTCTTCTACCCCCCACGTTGTTGGGTGATTCCGCCGCCCTGTTGCCGTATTGGGTGAGTCTCTGTACCCTGGACATCCCCCTGCCCTTTCCGGGGTTATCCACGGCGTGCCTCATGCCCGCTCTCTTTGCAGGGCCGTAAGGCTGTCGACGGTTAGCCTGCATGGATACCACCGACCGGTGGATGACATCGGGTCTTATGCTGGTGGAAAAATGGGGAGGGAGTTTCATCTTTCCCTTCTTCTTACCGTCCATATTGTATATATCTCGTTCCAACCATCACACCCCCTGGTTCGATTCCGTTGATATGTATGTGAGTTTCGGCTCTTCTACCTCCACGCCGACCTTGCGCACAGGGTCCCTCATGATCACCGTGCGTTTCACGGGTCCCGGTATGGAGCCGTGTAATAGCACGTAGGGATTCTTGACGATACCGTAGTCAACGAAGCCGCCCTTGGGGGTGATCTCCTCTCCCTTGTTTCCCACCTTCAGTATACGTTTATTGTATTCCGTCCTCTGATGGAAGCCTGTTTGACCTGCCTGGGGAACTGTCGGACGGATGTATCCGGGTATGAAGACGCCCGTGGTTCCGATGTTCCTTCTGGATTTGCTGTTCTTGTGACTCAGTATCTTCACACCCCATCTTTTAACGTGTCCCTGGGTACCTTTGCCCTTTGTGATACCGGAAACGTCGATCATGTCTCCTTCCCTAGCAAAGCTGTTGTAGTTGAATTCCTTACCCAATATCTCCCTTCCCTTGTCTATCCTTTCCTGTATGGTGCCCCCTCCGATCCTTATCTCAATTATCTCGGGGGTCTTCGAGGGAACGCCGCTTACCTTTTCCGGGTGGGTGTGGACGATGGCCCTGACCTCATCGACCCTTTCAAGATCTATCTTCTTCCACATATCCTCGGTATCGAAACTTTTCGGTACGGGCAGTCTCCTCTTCAGTAAGGGGTCCACTTTCTTCGCCCAGACCTCTCCAATGGTCTTCAACCCTTCGTGACTTTCCCTGTAAAATCTGAGCCCGCATACGGTGATCGGAGGTACCTCCACAACGGTGATCGGTACCCTTATCTCCTGCCCTGAAGTGGTGCTTGTAGGTCTGTAATCTATCACGAACCCGTGGGTCATACCGGCCTTGAACCCGGGGTAGCCCTGTAACTTCGGTCCTTTCTCTATGTCTCCCCATGCACGTATCTTTGGGGTCATACCTTGAGCTCGTTTGCGGGGAGAATACCCCATGGATCCTCTACGTGGGTGATGTTTTTCCGGCATAGTGACACCTCTAATTCACTCGAAGTCGAAAGACTGGAATAGTTCCTTCGTGTCTTCCTTGACCGTGACGCCTTTCACAGGGTTCGTAAACGATTGCCCTTAACGTCTGGTCTCTAGGCGAGGTAACCCCTCATTAAAGGCCTGTTTTATATAAAGCTAACGGTTTCCGGGGTGCCCGAATCCGACCAAAAAGATTAACTAATCCCTATAACGATTATTATTCATGAAAGCTTGGAACCGACAGGTAATGATGGTTTTGCTGATACTTATGTTGTCGGTGATCTGCCCGACCATATGCACCGTACAGGGCCAGGGGGAATTCCTCGTATCGTTTAACAACCCTTCCGGCGGTGAATCCTGGACCGGCGGTCACATGAACAACATAACCTGGAACCTTTCAGTGCCCGCCCATGTGGATCCCACGGATGTGGATATAACCTTGGAATACGTATATGACGGCAAGGGTCCTTATCCCATCGCCCAGCTTACAGGGGATACAACGAACTACACCTGGATACCACCTTTTATAAACTCAAGAAATGTATGGTTGATCATCAAGGCAGAGAGGGCGGAATTGCGTTCCTTTGATCTGATAACCATGACCGTCGACTCTTCTCCACCGGTACTCAAGGATTATTTCCCCGGTCAGGGGGACACTATCCCCTCCACCGCCGGTATCGAATTACTCTTCGACCAGGAAGTCAAGGTGGATGACATATCCGCCAATTTCACCTTCTACCACGGTCCATTCGTTGTTGAAGGAAGCTTTCAGGCAAAGATGATAGGGGCTAACTACAGTGTGAGCTTCCATCCGGTGGTTCGCTTGGTCCCGGGCACGGATTACAGATGGACTCTCGAAGGCGGGGTTCGGGATGTGAGTTATCCGGGGAATGTGCTTATTTTGGATCACGATATTGAATTCCGGGTGGAAGAAGGCCCACCCGAGATAACCGTGATCTCACCCGTTAAAGATACGGTCGCCAGGGTGGGCGAACTTTTGGAGATAAGATGGGTCACGGAAGAAGCAGTGCTTGATGATAATCCGGTCAACATAAGCTATAGTGCCAACGGAGGTTTGACATGGATCAATATAGTCCGTGGTATACCGGACACGGGCATCTATGAATGGTCTGTTCAGAAGGCACCTTTATTGACTTATCCCATAATGAATGCCATGATAATGGTATCATGCAGGAGCATAAGCGGGTACGAGGATCATGCATATTCAAATACCTTCAAAATATACGAAAATTTCCCTCCCGAGGTGACCGTGATACGACCTTACACCGGTTCCTATCTCGTCAAAAACCACAATTATAACATACTATGGACCGCCGAGGACGACGAACCTCTACCCAACAGACCCATCACCATCTCGGTCACATGGGATGACGGAGAAACATGGAAGGTCATAGCCCAGTCCATCAGGAATACGGGGTCCTATAATTGGTATGTGGAAGGTATACCCGCCGGTACCACGATCATCAATGTTAGCTGCACCGATTCCCAGGGGGCCATGTCATGGGCCCACTCCCCTGCCTTCACGGTACTGGCCCAGAACCCTCTATCCCTGAAGGTTTCCCCTGGCAATCATTCCTTTAACAGCCGGGACCGGGTAAACATAAGCTGGGAGGTTCCTGCATGGGTGCCCGGAACCCAGAAGTTCAGGTTGTTGTATTCGGCAGACGGTGTAAACTGGGTTAATTACAGAGAACTGGACCCCAAAGCAAATTTTACCATCGTGCATGTGCCATATGAGATATCATCCGATTTCAGGTTCCGCCTGGAGATGTACGACTGGGAGGAGATACTTTTTTACGCGGACAGTCGGGAATTCGAGGTGTTCCCCGAGATACTCGGTGTCGATGTGGAGTATGTTGACGATTTCACCTTCGTCACCATAAGGTTCAATGGTTATGTGTCCCTGTGGCATATGCAACACGCCTTTACACTGTACAGGAACGGTGTAAAGGTGGAGGTAACCCGTAACGATATATACTCCAGTCATTCATCCATAATCGTCTTCATCGGACACGATCTGGAGCCAGGGGTGTACAGTGTGGAGCTCAATTCCGAGGGTGTAGAGAACAGGGATTTCACCACCAGGGATCTGACATCGTTCACCATCCCCTACGGTTCCCGGCGTGAATACTGGATAATGCTTCTCCTCATACCCCTTGCCGTCGTGCTATTGTACATGTACAGAGGCAAGGGAAAGGAAGCAAAAAAAGTACCGGGTACAAACGTAAGGATACATAGGTGAATATCGGTCTACCGTTCGGCGATGACCACCCAGGTATCCGCATCTTCAAGGTAGTCACTGTGTTCGTCATATTTTTTTATCTTTTCGAAACCGACCTTGCTTAGGAACTCGCCTATCTCATCTTCGGACATCAGTCTCAGTTGTATCTCATATTCGCCGTCGGTCACGTCACCTCCCTCTTCGACGTGGAGTTCTTCCTTTATATCCAGTGTTTTTGTTTTCCGGTGGTAGTGGCTGGAGTTCCTCTTCCACACTTCCAGCCCCGGCGGGGTTTTACGTATGGGTTTGAACACCTTCTCCTCCCTTTTGAAATCCTCATCCGGCATGTGGAAAAGTTCCAATGCCAAGGCGCCCCCTTCCCTGAGATGCGCGTACGCTCTTGTCAGGACCGCTCGTATCTCGTCGTTTTCAAGGAAGTGGTGAAAATCTCCCGTGGAGATGAATATCAGGTCGAATTTTTTGTTCAGATGTAGGTATTTAACGTCCTCCTTCAATACATCCACATTATCCAAACCTTCCTTCTCCGCCCTTTCCTTGGTCTTGTATACCATTGACCTTGTTATGTCCACCCCCGTTACATTGTATTCTTTTTTGGCAAGGCCCGCCGCCACCTCTCCGGTACCGCACATAAGATGGAGCACGTCCTTGCCGTAATCCGCTGCTAGCTTTGCCCAGAATTCTATCTCTCTGGTCCTATCCGGGAAAAAGTAGTCTATGGTATCTGCACGTAGAGCGTATACCTCCGTCATATTTGCAGGACGTTGCTGTTTCATATCCCTAGGTAATGTGGATGCATATTTAATTGTTTTTCATCTTATACTCTACAGGGCGCATTCTTCCGTCAGGGTGGGAAAGTTGGTGTTTTCCTTATCCGTTGAGACTATACCTTCCTGGTCTATCCTGAACCTCACGGAGGTCCCTGCAGGCACCGAACGGTGCTTTATCAATGTACATATCCGGTGATGGGTGCCGATGATCCTGAGCTCAATGATGGTCTTGGAGTTGTGATACAGTATGTGACCCCCCAGTGGTTTATCCGTCCCCTCCTTCTGACTGTGGTACACCTGGGTGGTTATCACCACCGGTATGTCCTTTTTACGGGCTATCTTGAGTAGGCGTATCATCTGACGACCCAGGCGTTTTGACACGTCCCATTCTTCGTCGTGGTTTATCAGCGTTCTGTAAAAGATGGTAAAACTGTCCACCACCATTAGCCCTATGTCGGTATCATCGGATTGTATTATGCTGTCGGCCTTGGCGAGGGCTTCCTCCTGCTCCGCGAAGGAATGGACCTTGTAGAAGAGAGTATTGTTCATGATCTTCTCCGAATCCTTCCCGGCGATCTGATGCAATCTTTCCACCGAGACCCCTTCCGTATCTATGTAGACCACCTTCTTACCCGTCAAGGCGGCGTTCCTGGTAAGCTGCAGGCATATGTTGGTCTTGCCGGTCCCTCCTCCGCCGTAGAGACCCGTTATGGTCCCGGATTCCACACCACCCCTCAGCAACTCGTCAAGTTCCCTACACCCGATGGGCAAACGCATGTTTCTTCCAAACCAAAGGTGAGTATTATGCTTTGTGGTATTGCCACCGCCTATCAAATCTTTTTTATATCATGTCACTTTTCGTAGAACTCTATGGAACCGTTAATCGAGTCACATCGCGATTCGGGGGAATGGTATTCCCCCTTTAGCAGTATAAAAATCGTTTCATTTTCCTTACCGCGAGTCGACGTGGAAAAGATTTCCACTAACCCGCATGTTTCATTTGCAAACTCATTCCAACATGCGAGGGTTACACAGGAACCCTGTTCCTGTTCACTCCTCGCTTTCTCATATGCATTCGAAGCGCGAGTCGACGTGGAAAAGGTTTCCACTAACCCACATGTTTCATTTGCAAACTCATTCCAACATGCGAGGGTTACACAGGAACCCTGTTCCTGTTCACTCCTCGCTTTACTCGCTCTAAAACCTTTTCGCTCCCTAAGCGAGGGTTACACAGGAACCCTGTTCCTGTTCACTCCTCGCTTTCTCATATGCATTCGAAGCGCGAGGGTAGCCAAGCATGGCCAAAGGCGCAGGACTTAAGATCCTGTCACGTAGGTGTCCGAGGGTTCAAATCCCTTCCCTCGCATATATTTGTTTCAGGAGCGGAGCGGATGAAAATGAAGTAGAGGAGGAAGAACTTGTTTCTTCCTGCGAATTACAAGGGCTTTGCCCGAAGTAAAAGAGGGACATCAGTCCCTTGCACTTTTTTACTTTCCGAATGGAATGAGGAAATGAAAAAGTGGGAGGCGCGAGGGAAGCGAGTTCCTGCAACATATATTTGTTTCAGGATCGGAGCGGATGAAACGGATATAAAAGGCCTTTTCCCGATAAAAAGCGGACGACCGTCTGACACGCTTTTTTCCTCCGGTAACGGAGTTCGTAAAAAAAAGACCACCGGCCGAATGTTGTTGTCACTGACCTCATCGTCCGATCCGGTCCACAACGGTATCGTCCCGGTAAAATGTGACGGGTGATGCTTGATAGGGTCACCCCGAAGAGCACAAAAACTTATTAACTACAGCGGTTTTAGTGACCGAACATGGCATTCCAAAGGTCAACCATCAAGACGCTAGTATATCTGTTCATATCGGTGATATTACCCGTGGCGTTGATACTGATCAACCATGTGTTCTGGATAGACAACGTGGTCCTAACAGCCTTCCTGATGGTGTGGATGGGGTTCGCGCTACTGGTGATACAGCCTTATCCCATAGGCGAACACAAGACCATCGAACCATAGTCACGTCAGCACTCAAAATCCTCGTCATCGTCCTCGGGGGACTCGGGTAGGGGTTGGTCATCATCCGTTACAAGGGTAAAACCGGCCTCGAGCTTAAATCTTTTTACGGGATGAATGTGCAATACTTTTATTATCCACTTTTACTATCACTGTAGGTGAAGCCACATGATGCCCGGTAACCAAAGACAGATGAAGCGTATGATGAAAAAGATGGGTATGAAGACGGAAGAGATAGATGCCACCAGGGTGATAATAGAGACATCCGAAAAGAACCTCATCTTCGAGGATACCCAAGTAGTCTGTATCGACGTACAGGGTCAGAAGACGTATCAGATAGTGGGCACCCCAAAGGAGGAGATGGCCGAAGGCAAGGTGGCGATCCCGGAAGAAGATGTTAAACTGGTGGCGACACATGCCAGCGTGACCGAGGAGGAAGCCAGGGCTGCACTCGAGAAGGTAAATGGAGAGCCCGCCGAGGCGATAATACTTCTAACATCATAAATCCACTGCAGGAGAGTATATATCTGAAGTCAAAAGAAATCCCCGTAAGTACAAGGATACTCGTATCGATAATAGTCGTGGTGTGCGCTTCAATATCCATAATAAATCTCTTTACCATGTTCGGGATCATCCCTACACCCGACCTGCTAACCTATGTGATCATCATAGGCATGTACATGGTTCCCTTCATAATCATCAGTGCCACGCTTAACAAGATATTCAAGGAGGAAAAGAAGGTATTTGTAAAATTGACAAAGGGAGAGAAGGATATCGGTCGAAAGATAGAGTTGAAGATACAATTCAAACCTTGGGAAACCATAATGGCCGATACCAAGACCCACCCTGCTTTTTACGTAAAAATAGCCATAGCCTCCATACTTTCCGTATCCGTCGGTTTGCTTTCGTTCTCATTGTTCTCAGAAGGTGTGCTGATAGGGGCATTGGATACCATGATTATCGCCTTCGCACCCCTTCTAATCGCCAGTGTATTCATTCACCTTTTTAGCAAGAATCTGTTCGGCCCCCATGGTTGGAGGGAATTCCTGGAGCACACATGGATAGCTCTGCTGGTGATCACATTCTCCATCTCCTTCATGAAATCCCTGAGAATCTACGTGCTGGAAACCTATCCGAGGCAGTTCTGGGAACGCTTCATGGGCTTCCCTTTTTCACTTCATACCATAATGTTCTTCCTGATAATGCTGCTGATCGGTGGTATCCTGATACGTCTCAGTGATTACTTCAGGTTCGAGGGTTCCCCCCTGAGGGCATCAGGCACCACCTTCGTCCTTCTCTCGGTGGTATTTCTCGTACCAGTCTTTGATATAATAAGATGGGACCTCTTCCTCTATATAATCTCCCTGACATTCAGCATATCACTTGTTTTCTATGGCATAGCTGTGTCGGCCCTTCTGTACAAGGATGCCGGGTTGAGATACGTGGTAACCAATCTACGGGTGATAAAATTGAACACCAACAGATTGGAACGTTCTATCTACTATCCACTGGTCAATCTGAAGAGGGTGAGGTTGGTTCAGGATTTACTTTCAACAGCCCTTGGATACGGTAACATAGAGTTGACTTTCGATGTGGGAAAAACCACTCGAAAATCCATGGCATACTGTACCCTCTACGGCACAAGCCAGCCGGCCCTTGTCGAGAACACCATCAAGGCTGTTGCCAACCTCGAGAAGGCCAAAATGAACACTCGCATGAAGGCGCTGGCAAAGGATAGGAAGACACCGATAAAGAGAACACCGATAAAGAAGACACCGATAAAGAAGACACCGATAAAGAGAACACCGATAAAGAAGACACCGGTAAAGAATAAAAAAATACCTGTGAAAAAGAAAAAGAATTTTTATTCTCGTATGTTTGTTCCCGTATTCCTGTTATCTATCATCATAACCTCGGCGATGCTTCCCACTGTAGCCGCGGATGATTCATTGCCACCGAATGTGATAAATGAGGCGTACACAATTACATATTCCACCTCGTCAGAGCTTTACATCAACGGTACCATCGAGATATACGCATTCACGGTGAACGGAAACAGGATGGATGTTCACGATATGAAAGTATTCGCCCAGGCGTCCCCTGAAAACGGAGAGATGGTGGAGGATATCATACTCCAAGAGGTTACGGGCCAGGCGCTGGATCTACTAGAGACCGGTTACGGAATAGTTGAGGACACCGTAGGCATCTCGACGGATACAAACGTGTGGTTGGACCGGGATTCACTCTACGAGGCTATCAACTCATCGGACCCCATAATCGCCTATTCCAACATATATATATTCTTCGAATCAACCTATTACGGGCTGGAGGATTTTACCGATATAGAAGAGTTGTTCATGGGGGTATTGAAGGTGGGGGGTTACCTGAAACAGGATATTACCATCGTATGCAAGGAAGGCCACACGGCGACTTACGATTTTGTCACCACCGATAATATGGTTTTTGGCAACGGTGAAAGTTACTTTTCGTTTTCCGTTGCAAACGTCGCCGGCACTGCACCTATACGCGAAGAGCTACATATGGAGATACACCATGTGTCCCCCATCCGTCTCAACGAGACCAACGCCGGTTCCCACCTGTTCGTGGATATCCACGATATAAGAAGGGATGAGGAAGGTGAGCACCTGGAACTCAAGGTGAATTACTCCGCTATGATCCACGTTTTACCAGTACCACCGTCACTTCACGATTTCATCCCTGATCAACTGAACCTAGAGTACATAAATTCTGATCTGTTACGCCTTTTCAACAGTAGTGGTCTGGATATTGCCTTGGAGCACTACTTGGGTTCACACGAGAGCAGATTCATCGACCAGCTACATGGCTGGGGTGGTGATGCGGTGCATGACGGTATGAAAGTTCTAGGCCTGGATGCCCCCTACGATCCGGATAACATGGATTCGGGACAGCCTATCCGAATATTCTTCAACGCCAGCCTCTCGTACGGATTATGGAAAAGGTACGATGGTGTCGGAGCATTCATCCCCACCAAGTTCTCCTTCTCGGAAACGGTGTCACTCCAGATCACAGGTATCCCGGATATCCCCTTGCAAATCAGGGTGATGATGCCCGAAGGTATCCAGCTACTTGAGGTCAAACTGAACGACGTCACCAATGAAATACACTTGGATGAAACAGGCAGGTATTATACTATAATCGATGTGGAAGGGGATGATTCTCATACCTTGACCCTCAATATGGGCACAACGGTTGACCTCATGGAGATGCTCCCTTTATCCTTGTTGATATTATTCCTGTTCATCGTGTGGTTTTTACTCAACATCAATAGGATAAAAAAACGCAGCCGTGGACGATAACCCAAGATGTCGAATAGTTATCGAAACAAACCACACAGTATAAACCAGGAAGGGTTATATGGCGTGAATATTATCGATCGCCCACTTTTCAATACAACAGGTTTTTTCCTCGAAGAATTTTGAGGTGCACGATATGCCTTGATAATCACTCGTTGGCATATCTCCCTCAACCCCATATACTACACCATCCGTGAGCTTGAATGGACAATACACGAAGTCGCACAAATTTTCCGGCAGTATATGCGGGGTTACATCCGGCCGATTTTTCGTCATGTATGGACAAAATCAAACGCATCTCTGAACATGAACGCCTTCGCCGGTAACGTGATACTCATACGGTTCAGGGTGTTCACGTGCAGCGCCTCGGGCTACAACAATTACGCCGACCCCGATACAGACGGAGGTTTCTACGTCAATAACGTCATGGTCCTGGGTGAGACACTCCAGGAGTGAGGTCAAACGTATAGCTCACTTGCCATCCTTCCTGGGTTCTACATCTCGAACATAGGTTAGATGCTTTTTCGAAATAAGCTATGCAATCAAAGATCCCGTTCATTTTACCTCTCTTATTTCGAATTAAAAGATGTTTCACAAGCGCCCAACAGTATGTATTTAGCTCCGGCCTCTCTCCACTCTGTAGCGTCAAAACAATTTCGTGTGTCTATGACCACGTTACCCTTCATAAGTTCTAATATATCGGCCGGTACCATGTTGACGTATTCGCGGTGGTCAACCATAAGAACCACGGTATCTGCTTTACACACTGTTTCTTCAAGATCCCCATCATATTCCTTAACATAGGGGTCGTGCAATGTGACCTCAAAGTCACAAAGGTATTCTACCAGTTTATCCGTAGGCGAGTTACGTACGTCCTCGGTATCTGCTTTGTAGGTGGCACCAAGGAGTACCACTTTTCCATCTTTTGGGGTATTTTGTCTGATGATATTCTCAACGTGTTTGATCATACCTTCGTTTACCTCTCTTGCTTTTGGTATCAAACCGGTGTCACCATCCACTAAAAACCATGGGTCCACAGGAAGACAGTGACCGCCTACGCCGGGGCCGGGTATGTGTATGTTCACCCTGGGATGATCGTTGGCCAGTTCTCTAACGTTCCAGATATTGGTTCCATGTATCTCGCAAAGCTTTGCCAGTTCATTAGCCAGAGCTATATTGACGTCTCTAAAAGTGTTCTCTGCAAGTTTGGTGAATTCCGCAGTGGTGGGATCGGTGGTGTATATTTTTCCTCTCACAAAAGTGGTGTACAATCCTTTACCCCTTTCACAACTTTTTTCGTTTATACCTCCGATGATCCTGTGATTTTCTTCCAGTTCCTTCAGTATCTTCCCGGGCATCACCCTTTCCGGACAGTGACATAGTTCAAAATCATCCCCTGCAGTAAGACCGTTCTTTTCCAGAAGGGGCAGAACTACGTTGATGGTGGTGCCAGGTGGAACGGTAGATTCCAAGATCACCATATTCCCCCTTTCCAAAACCTTGGAAATCTCTGAAGCTGCCATCTTCACATGGGATAAGTCGGGCTTGTTGTTCGTGTCTATGGGTGTAGGTACGCATATTATGAATACATCGGAAGGTTCTATCTCATGGTGGGCTCTAATATTTTCAGTGTTATAGGCATCTCTGAGAAATGCAAGCAATCCGGGCTCTTCTATATCGAATAGACCTTTATTTATACGCTCTACCTTTTTTGCATCAACGTCAACACCGAGTACTCTGTAACCTCTGTTGGCGAACATCGCTGCTGTGGGTAAACCGATGTATCCGAGGCCGATAACACAAAGTTTCATGATAAGTTCATTTATAAACAAGTATATAAGAATAGGGTATTCACTGGGAGACTATATCGCAGACCTTTTTCAAAACACATCTCCGCACCATATCAGCCTCATGGATAAGTCCCTTACCTTTTCTACCCTTATCCAGATATTTTAGAATATCGTTAGGTTCGCCTGAACGCAGCATCATACCTTTAGATTCAAGGAATAGATCCACGGCAAGAGGCTCGTTGGAATAGAAAGACACCGACGGTACACCCAGCACAGCAGCTTCCCTAGCAAGTGTTCCTGAGCCTGTGAGTACTCCACTGGAATGCCAGCATAACTGCGGCCCGTTCACCGGTGGTGAGATGAATATGTTTTCGTTTTTCTTCATCCATGACGGTACGATGCCGTAACGTGGTAGGAAGATGATGTTGTGACCTTCCTCGACCAATCTTTTGGCGATATCGAATGCCCTGACCTCCCCGTTTTTAACGTAATCCGATTTCCATGCTTCAGCTCTCAATACTATATAATCGTCAAAGGGGATAGAGCCTATCTGCTCTCTGTCAGGCACGAACCCGGCGAGGTATATCTGCTCTTTTACACCGGGATAGGTGGTAATATCTGTTTTCGAGCCGCTCTTTTTTAGAGATATGGTTTCCAGTATCTCTGGCACCATGAACACGTCGCTGTGGGTCGACAGTAGATCGAAGCTCATTGCATGTTCGTTATCGTAGGACGATATCAAGCGTGCATTTTTGATGTATTTTAACATGATGGGTGAGGGTGAACCGTGGCTGAAGGCAAAGTCCACCTTTTTGAGATCCGGTAAAATATTCAATCCTCTTATGAAGTGGCCCAGTATCTTGAGTATCTTGTTATCTCCCGAATATTCGCCGTAATTCCGGTGAGACAAACCGTGGCCGTTGAGAAGTGCCCTGGTTTCGGCAAAATCCCTTGTGGTAACGATTATATCAAAATCATCTCCGAACTCGTCTATAAAGGGCCTAAAGAAATGTACGTGGGATGTGTTCGTCAGATCGAACCAGAGTTTTCTTTTCTCGGACATGTTTATATTACAAAATACGCACCATTATTAATAAATTCTCTTTCACAACGGTTAAATAAGTCTCCATGATAAGTATATTCAGCCATGAAGGTTGTTGAAGTGTTGCTCAAGGCTTTAGAATGGGCAAAGGAAAGAGATTATGCGGGATACGACCCCTTCGATGCCTTGAGCTCACCGGTTCTACGGCGTGCAGCCTGCGGCAATCGTGAGATGAACATACTGTTCACCCAATGCATAAAGCGATGTCCCGTAAACCTTCGTGAAGCCGTGGGTATAGTCCCTTCTCGTAACCCAAAGGCCATAGCACTCTTTGCACAGGCCTACGACAGTATATATCGTTATACTGGAGAAAAAGCTCACAGGGAGGAGAGAGATATCCTTGTAAGATGGCTCAAGGATGACATGATACAAGAGGGCAGTACCGTATGTTGGGGCTACAACTTCCCATGGCAGTCCAGGAGGAGTTTTTTGTCCGAAGGAGACGGATGTTCCGTGGTGACTTTTTTCGTCGCAGAATCGTTGATGGACCTGGGTATACGGGAACATATGGTTTCGGTGGCGGATTTTTATCTCGAACGATTGAACATACTACACGAAACCGGGGATCATCTATGTTTGAGTTATACACCACATGAAACCGACGAGCGTGTGGTCAATTCCAATGCACTCCTGGGCTACCAGCTCGCCAGGATAGGAGTTGCCACGGGAAAGAAACACTACATCGAAAAGGGCCAAAAGATTATCGATTGGGTGATATCCAAACAACAGAAAAACGGGGGTTGGATATACTCACCAAACTCGCATCTGGGGATGGATAACTTTCATAATGGCTACGTCCTTTGGGCTTTGATGAAATACAGCGAGATCCTAAGGGACGAATCAGTGATCCACAGCATCTCAAAGGCATTCAAATTTTACGAAGGCATGTTCTCCCGTGGGAGACCCATCTATTCCACATCCAGGGAATATCCTGCGGATATACACGATTGTGCCCAGGGTATAATCACTTTCAATACAGGTCGCAAACAAAGTTTTTACGATGGAGATCTACATAGAGAAATATTACGATGGACATTGAATAATATGTGGGACGACGAAGCACACTACTTTTACTACCAGAAACACCGCCATCGGGTGGACAAGACACCCTTTATGCGGTGGTCGCAGGCGTGGATGTGTAATGCACTTGGAAAGAGTTTGTTCGAAAGGGGGGCTTGTGATTAAACCAAACGTCATCTTCATAGTCGTTGATTGTTTAAGGTCCGATGTTCTCTACGGAGAGGATAGAAGTACGGTAACTCCAAACATAGACCGATTAAAGAAAAATGGCATTTTCTTCAAGAACACTATCTCATCCTCTACATCCACTCTTCCATGTTTCGGTAGCATCATTACCGGATTGTATCCATTCAACCATGGTCTAAGAGATCTGATGCACTTGAAGATAAAGAAAGATGCCAAGACACTTGGCGAATTATTCAAAGAAAATGGATACAATACATATGCATTTGTAACGGGCTCGCTGTTCCCAGCACATGGATTTTCCAGGGGGTTCGATACATACGAACAAAGGGAATTATGGGATAATCTGCACAGCCAATGGTATATACAGCTATTACAAAAATTTCAGGATGGCTTTTTTAAAGAGCCATATCTGTTTTTTTTACATATATGGGATCTCCATCAACCTCGTTTTGTTGAAAGGGATCTGGATCACCCTGAGTACGGCGACACACTTTATGAGAGGTCGGTATCTAGCATAGACTGCAAATTGGGAAAATTATTCGATCTAACAGATGACAATTCTTTGATTATTCTGACAGGTGATCACGGGGAAAAGATGAGTACAAACCATATGGAAGAACTGATGGACCGTGCTAAATGCCTATATTATCCTAATATTAGATGGAAACGGAAAAAATTACACCGCAAGCTATCAAAAATATTTAGATCCACTCTTGATATGATGAAAGGCAGCGATAGTGAATTCGGTGCCACACATGGATATCAACTTTATAAACCTCTGATCACCACACCTCTGATCGTGAAAGCACAAGGTATAAGCAACGGTGCTACAGATAGATTGGTGAGGCATGTAGATATACTCCCCTCGCTATGCAAATACCTTTTCAATATCGAAGGGGACTTTGATGGAGTACCATTATTCAATCAAAAGTCCTTTCCAAAAGATGCCTATTCCGAGATATTTCTTGATAATGAATTGTGTGAAGATAAATGGCTTGTTAGTTTGGTTACAGATAAGTATCAATTGATATTCAAACCGTATGATACCCATGCGAAGATATATGATTTATCAGGTGGTGAGATAGAAAAAGAAGAAATAGAACGTATGTTGCTTGAACGGGTAGAGGAGATCAATAGTGAGGTACGAGAAGGATACCTTCTTGACAGTAGGGTTGATATGGATCGAGAGATTATAGAAAATAAACTGAGATCTGTGGGGTATCTAGATTGAGATCTATAAAGAGCCTCAAATTACTACTGGTTTCAGTGTCTTTGGAAAGAAAAGGTGGTGTTTCACAGTACGTATTAAATCTAAAAGAGCATCTCAATAAAACAGATCTGATAGCAGAACATTTTTCACAAGAAGGATTTTTTATAAATCTGATTTACTTTATATTGGCATTAAAAAAGGGTCGGTATGATGTAGTTCACTTCAATCCGTCTCTTGGTCCCCGGGCTCTCTTAAGGGATTTTGTCTACTCTATGGTAGCGATAATCCTTGGATTTAAAACACTTTTCTTTATCCATGGTTGGGATGAAAACACATATGTTGCCATCAAGTCATCAACCCTATATACTATTTTATTTGCCTTTATGATCAACCGACAGGAAAAAGTGGTAGTGTTGGATCATGGGTATAAGGAAAAACTGACAACACTCGGGTGTGTTAGCAATAAAATATTCGTGTCATCGACTATGGTGAATTCAGTTAAGTATATCCAAGAAGAGATGGCAAAAAATGATGATGATATTGTACTCGTCTTCTGTTCACGTATTGAGAAGGAAAAAGGTGTATTTCACCTTCTGGATGCTTTGGATTTTCTCCCAGAAGAGGTATTCCAACGTATTCGACTTATATATGTCGGGATAGGCGGTAGCCTGGAGCAACTGAAAAAGACCGTTGTTGATAAAGGATTTCAAGATAAGGTGGAAATCAAAGGTTTTGTTTCTGAGGAGGAGAAGATAAAGATCTACCTCGAAGGGGACATATTCATGTTTCCATCTTTTCATGGTGAGGGTTTTCCTACAGTGATACTAGAGGCTATGGCAGCTGGGTTACCGATAATTACCACCGATATAGGAGGTACAAAAAGGGCAGTTGAAGATGGCGTCAACGGCTTTTATCTTTCCAGTATACCCCCTTCTCCTGAAGATATTGCACAAAAGATATCTATGGTTTTAGAATCAGATATCGATAAAATATCTAGAGATAATATCAAAAAAGTGAAACAACTATTCGACAGCGATGTTGTCGTCGGAAGATTGGTCCGTTTATATGAGGCCATGGCTCCGGAATATAATATATTATTAGTAGGACCGTTGTCTCCTACAGGCGGCGTAGGTGGTATGCTCGCATCGGAATACGAACTACTACAAAATATCGATGGTGATCACCTTGAAATCTTCGATATACAGTCGCTTAAAGAAAACCCGTTGAACTTAATTAAACTCTTTAGAAAATTGATCACTGCTGATCTTACCCATATCCATTGTTCCTTCGCCACAGTTTATTCATCTTTTCAATTAGTTATACCTCTGTTTCTTTCCAAGATCACTTTCACAAAAACAATTATAACTTATCATCGTGGGGAGCCAGCACCTTATTTTGAGAGCACAAGATCTTTTTCACAACTACTTTTTTCCTTTCCTGACGTTATAACAGTACCTTCGGAAAAGCAGAAAGATATTTTATTAAAATATGATATCGTAAAAAGCAGAAAAATATATGTTCTCTACAATTTCATAAAGAACAAATATTTGCTCGAGAGTAGATCTGTAAATCTTCTGGAAAAAAAAGATTATGTTATCACTACCGGTGAGATAAGCAAGGCCAATATATCTCGAAAAGGTTTTGATGACTTCGTTAAGCTAGCACGTGATATGGGTGATATAGATTTTTATCTAGTAGGTAATATCGAAGGGTCTCAAGCCTTAAGATTGAAAGAAAACGGTCCGCCAAACCTTCATATGCCCGGTTTCATAAGTGAGTCGGAGTTATCGAGATTTTATAGGTGTTGTAAAGTATACTTACAACTCTCTCGCAGTGAATCTTTTGGTGTTTCGATGGTCGAAGCCATGTGTTTTGATTGTGTACCCATAATCTATAATCGGGGTGCGTTACCAGAAGTTATCGATGGTGAAGGTTATACTGTCCGGTATAAAGACGTTGAAGCTGTAAAAAATAACATATTGCGTGTTATACGTGGTGATCACGATAAAGACCCCAAAAGGGTCGTTATGGAACGGTACACACCGGGTACATATTTAAATAAATTTAAATCCATACTTAACGAAGTATGTTGATGGTGCTGTAATAAGCCTCTTCTAGTTTCTCTGCTAGTATTTTGTAGTTACGATTTTCTTCGATCCACTGTTTACCCCTTTTTCCCCTTTGTTTTTTGATTTCAGGATTTATCAGTAATATATTGATCGCTTCTGAAAACTTATCGATATCGTATTCTACTGCAAATCCGCCACCACTTTCTTCTATCACATATCGTTGGTCTTCGATCTCCTTGTTTCCCACGACAGGTACACCCAAAGATAGGTATTCCACCACCTTCGTGGGACTGGACATCCTGAAAGCTTTAAGAGGTGGTATCGGGGAAATTCCGATATGGGCGCTGGTTATGTATTTAGGAATCTCACTTTTATCCACTTTACCAACGAATATCATCCGATCCTCTATTCCTAATTTCCTCGCATGTGCCTTCATCTGATCAACCACAAAATCTTGTTGTGGTGGACCAACGAACATAATCTCTACATCTTCAGATAATTTCGAGAGGACATCGATCATAAAAGTCATGTTTCTGATATAAGATATCTGGCCGATGTAGATTATCCTTTTCTTTGATTTAGGTTTATTGTTTTCCTTATATTCATAATGAATAAACTGGTGTGGTGCTTGAAGAGGTAAAGGAAACATCTTTTTTTTTGGAAATTGAGTGCGATAGTGTTCTTCCATAGCCTTGGATATAGGTAGAAATAAGTCACAACTATCTATGATCTTTTTGTATTTGCGTTGGTTACGTATCCCGCGGATATACCGTAGAATATTACCAAAAGATTTTCTATGTTTGATTAGATCTTTATCTAAGGAATGAAAAAGTGTTGTCATATGAAAAGCGAAAGGAATTCCATGTTCTCTGGACAGTTGTCCGGATATTTTTGATAAATGTATGTGGTCTCTTGACTGGATAATATCTACGTTTTCTTCCTTTATTACTTTATTCGCTATTTCTTTAATCAACTGTAACCTTTCTGATATTGAGGCTGGAACAAGATGATGTATGTTATTACCCACGTGTTTGGTAACCTGTTTATCGATTTTCTCGGATAACATCACATAATGAATACGATGACCCCTTGACGACATCTCTTTTTCATAAAGTTCCGTTATCTCAGAACGAAAGGCGGGATAAGTATCTCCGGGTAGAAACAATATGTTCAAAGGTTTTTTTGTATTCATTCTTTTTGAACATGATATTCATACGATATATATTTTATCAAAGGTTCGAATAAGTTTTTAAAAGACTCTAGGATATACCTACTTGAAAATGAAGAAGAACAGCGTGGCACTAGTGAGCGGTGCACCGGGATTCTCCAATAAGATCGACATGAGAAATCTCGTAACTATACAGAAGAGATTTCACAATGATATCCATATATATAGGTTGGATCCTCCGTCAGGTTCCTCAGGAAGTAATGGTTTGATTTATCACACACTTATGAAGCCATGGGGTAAGGGTGATAATTTGCTCCTACGTATCCTGGGCATTCTGTTTTTAGAGTTACATTCTCTGTTGGTTTTACTCAAACTTCCTAAGGATGTCAAATACGTTTTCTTTCTTCAAAGTACACAACTGTTCATACCTGCATTATTTGCACTGAAAGGCAGAGCAAAACTGGTCAAGATCACCACTAGAGACTACAGCAAAAGGAATATACGTCCCTTCGTGGAATTAGTGTATTCTCTATCTGATATCATAGTGGTATATTCTCCTAGTATGGTAAAACAACTCGATATCGAAAAACACGCTAAGAAAATCATTGTTTGGAACTACAATTATGTCGGAAGAGAGTTCAAAATAACCTCGCCTGTGAAGGATAGATATGAGATCGGTTATATCGGAAGGTTGGCTCCAGAAAAAAATATCGATAAGATAATCGAATCCGCAAAACTATTGGGTATAACTGACAAGTTCTTGATAGGTGGCAGTGGGCAGTCTTATGAAATAGTTAAAAGTATGTGTGAAACGGAAGGAGTAAAATTTATTGGAAAGATACCTCACTACAAGATGCCATATTACTTGAACAGATTAAAAATTTTGATCTTACCATCAGATACCGAAGGTTTCCCAAAGATAGTAACAGAGGCCATGGCTTGTGGTACGATCGTACTTGCCACTCCTGTTGGCGGTATACAGGATGCCGTATTGGATG
>JAFDTY010000015.1 GCA_019594055.1 Candidatus Haladaptatiplasma halalkaliphilum
GTCGGTCTCACTGGCCTCGACCAATAGGTTTTTTGCCATGGCTATAGATTCGGGTACGCGGGTCAACCACTTGACCATACCCGATAGTTCACGGACATTCTTGTCAGTATACATGGCGGAATCCATGACGAAATAAGCTACGTCATCTCCCTCAAAAAGTGCCCTTGAATATTGCCGGATAACCTCTCTGAAATGTGTTTTATCGGAAGAGTTTCCGCTCAAGGCACCTATCCACACCGGAAGATCCGATTCTGAAACCGCGATGAGCGAAATCATGTACTGTTTCAGGTCAAAATTTCCATCCTTGGAATGCCCCTTTACAATATCTATCGGAACCATCTCATCATCCGGATACTCATATTCCTCATGGACACTTATCGTTGTTGTGTCCAGATGGAAAAAATTCCTCTTAACACCCATGTTCGAAAGCGTGCGCATCGACACTTCCATGAATATTCCCGTGTTGTTGTTCTCATACAACCTGTCGAGAGCCCGGCCAAGTGTGTCATCGTTGAAATCATCAGATGTCAGCCCGTTTTCGAAGAATCTGTCAACGGGCTTCGTCTCCATGAACTCAGGGAACATGTAGAGCGGCTTGCTGACGAAACCCAATGCGTTGATGACCATGGCCATAATGCCATCACCCGAAGACACCTTCTGCTGTTCGTTAACTCCAACAATACGGTTGATGGTCTCGACCAGTTCGATCTCTCGACATACACCCGCCACTATCCCGTGGTGGTCCAGTACCGCACACAATGGACGGCTACATAATCGTATTCAATCTTCCTCCGAAGAAAAAGAACGTGGAAATCAGCAAGTTCTGCCAGATGTTCTACGGACAGGACACAAGTTCCTGGGGTGGAAAGTACCGATATCATAGGCGCGGACTTTTGGATGACATCCCGCATCGAAAGCTGTCAAGAGGTGTAATTCTCATCTACCAAGATGATCTGGAAACGGTTCTCAGATTCCTTGAGGGATACAATGCGCATACACATGCCAGAGAGGTAAAGTTGATTGAAGAGGACAGAAAGGAGATGGGAAAATAATCTCAGTTCACGAGGGAGAAAAAAACATATTTTGTTTACAAGGTGTGCGGAATGTAGGCTCATCTCATCTTCATCTGTGTATTTGTTGACCGTTTGACTCAACTCGATCATAATGGGTTCTTTATCGAGCATATGGATTCCACAATCTATACGTGACATCCTAATTGATTGCGCATAGTTTTCTCAGGGTTTCACTTCCATGTCTCCATAGATCAAATTGAGATTCCACCGTATTGGTGATAGCGTCTATATCTGGGAAGTAACGGTTATGTGTAGAAGACCTTCTTGTCAATTTCCAGACCCGTTCTGTCGGATTCAATTCATGACTATATGGAGGAAGGTAATCGGGCATGAATCGATCATTAAATTCAACACCCAAATTTAAGACTACTTAAATAACGGTCGATATTTTTGTTTTTATCCAGACACTTTTTAATTCCCCATGTGCACTCCAATATCCCGATGCAAGGATGATGATGGAACAGGGTATGGCACTGGCAACTGACCTCAACCCCAACTGTTACACGGAATCCATGCAGATGGTTATCACTCTTGCATGCCTGCAGATGAAGATGCATCCCCGTGAAGCTCTTACAGCCTCCACCTTCAACGCCGCAAGGGCGGTGGGTAGGGAGGATATAGGGTGCTTAGAACCGGGATACAAGGCTGATGCGTTTATACTGGATATACCCGATATACTCCATCTCCCGTATCATTTCGGTGTCAACCCGGTGAAAAGGGTGTACAAGGACGGAAAGTTGGTATTCTGTAGATGAGAGCCCATCAACCATCCTTTATCAGAAGGTTCATCTCTCGGAAGAATTTTTCCGTGGTATCGTGGGCCCGGTATGTGCCGTCCGGAGATTAGCGTTTTTCCGGAAAAGCGTGATTTCGGATGGGCATGTAAACATTTCCGTTTGCGAGATATATATGATAACGCCCGTTACCATAAATCCGAAGGGTAGGCCCGGCCATGATACATACCCTATCATCAAAAGTATCAGGCCGATTAGGAAGATGATCAAGACGATCACTATTATCAAACGTATCATGTCAAGGGCGAACTCACCCAGGGAATCGGCACCCAGCAGATAGGCTATGCCGGCCACGATAAGAAGTAATATCACGATTCCACATACCAGATTGCATAGAGGCATATCGGTGATATAATACTACGGGTATATGATATTTTTCAATATTTGGCTACTATTCCGAGATATATGCCACGATTAAAATAAGTGACAACCGGCAAAACCATTATATACTGGGGTCTAAATGCCTCACCAGGTGGTGTATGTGAAGGATAAACACACGAAATTATTCATCCCGGGACCCACAGAGGTCAAAAGAGAGATAATCGAAGAAATGAGTGACTGGATGTTCGGACACAGGTCAGCTACGATGACTGACCTGTTCACTACGATAACCGAGGATACCAAGGAGTTTTTGGGCACGGAGCACGATGTGATAATACTGACGGCTTCGGGAACGGCATTCATGGAAAGTTCGGTAATGGACTGTGTCGACGAAAACGTGCTGTGCTCCACTTGCGGTAGTTTCAGCAAGAGGATGGCCGATATAGCCGAACGTCTTGGCAAGAAGGTGGACAGGCTGGATTACGAATGGGGCAAAGCCGTTAAGACCGAGGACGTCAGGGCGGCACTGGAGAACAAGCATTACGACGCGTTCACGTGTGTCATGAACGAAACTTCCACGGGTATAAGGAATCCCATCGAGGAGATCGGAGAGATGATGAAGGACTTTCCCGACACACAATTCCTGGTTGATGCCATATCTGCCCTGGGTGGTGACTATATCGACATAGACAAACACGGGATCGATGTTATCTACACATCGGTTCAAAAAGCCTTCGCCATGCCCCCCGGTCTGTCCGTTTGCGTGATTGGCGAGGAGGCATACAAGCGCAGTAAAGAGACCTCATCGGGTGCCTTCTACGCAGGTCTGGCCAATAACATAGATTACTACAAGAAAAAGGGGCAGACTCCGTCCACGCCCAGCACATCACTGATGCTCGCGTACCGTGCACAGATGAAACGCATGCTGGAGGAAGGACACAAGGCCCGCTCACGAAGGCATCTTGAGATGGCCGAGTACACCCGTGAATGGGCGAAGAGATACTTCGATATGTTCCCCGAGGAAGGTTACTGGTCCCAGACGGTGAGTACCATAGCCAATACCCGGGGCTTGAACATAGAGGAACTGCGCCAGGAAGTGAACCGCAAGTACGACATGCTCTTCTCCAACGGCTACGGTAAACAGTTGAAGGAAAGAACATTCCGCATCGGTCACATGGGCGAACATACCCTGGAGAGCGTGAAAACATTGACCGACGCCATCGAGGAAGTAGCGGGGTTGTGATCCCATGGTAAAAAAAGTACTGGTGTGCAATCCCATCGCCGACGAGGGCATCGAGATGATGGAAAAGGCGGGACTGCAGGTGGACCAGAAATTCGACATGAGCCAGGAAGAACTTACCGCCACCATACCACCCTACCACGGCCTGATCGTAAGGGGCTCCACAAAGGTAAGGGTACCCACCATCGATGCCGCCGAGAATCTGGAGGCCATAGGTCGACCGGGGATAGGGATGGACAACATAGACGTGGCCTATGCAAGGGAAAAGGGTATATCTGTGTATAACACTCCCCTGGCCACCACCATCTCCGTTGCCGAACTGGTACTGTCCCACATGTTCTCCGCCTACAGGAATGTGGTGGCGGGAACCGTCAGCCTGAGGGAAGGCAGGTGGATAAAGAAAGAACTCAAGGGCAACGAGATCTACGGCAAGACCATGGGGATAATAGGGTATGGAAACATAGGTCACGAGGTGGCCACGAGGGCTGCCGCCCTGGGTATGAAGGTCCTGGCATACGATGTGGTTGAGGTGAAGGACCCCAGTCCCGCGAAGATGGTGGACCTTGATATGATCCTAGAGCAAAGCGACGTGATAACCATTCACGTACCTCACATAGATGCCACCCATCACCTGCTGAGCACCGAAGAATTTGCGAGGATGAAAGATTCCGCCACCCTTATCGACTGCTCCAGGGGCGGCGTGGTGGACGAAGAGGCACTATACGAAGCCCTGACGAAGGGCGAGATACGGTTTGCCTGTAAAGACGTCTTCGCCCAAGAGCCACCGGGAGATAACAAACTGCTCACCTTGGATAACTTCCATGCCACACCCCACATAGGCGGCCAGACACTGGAAGGGCAGGCTAGGGCGGGTACCCAGGCAGCCGAACAGGTCATCGAAGAGCTGAACAGAAGGGGCTGAGGCTGCATGGTGGACGTGAAGCCCTTCAGGGCGATACGATACGACGGTGAGAAAGTCGGGGGCATAGACAAGGTGATCACCCAGCCCTATGATAAGATATCGAGTGAACAGCAGGAGGAGTACTACGCAAAAAGCGAGTACAACTACTGCAGGTTGATATTGCCCAGGGAGGACGAACGGTACGAGGTCGCCTCTGGCAGACTGAAGGCATGGCTACAGGTGGACGTCCTGATCAAGGACAGTGAGCCCGGCATGTACATCTATTACCAGGATTTCCAGGTCCTGGGTAAGAGATATACCAGAAAGGGTTTCGTGGCCGCCGTCAAGCTCCATCCCTTTGAGGACAGTGTCGTACTACCCCATGAGAAAACACACAAGGGTCCCAAGATAGACAGGTTGAACATGCTCAGGGCCACCGAGAAGAACCTCGAACCGGGTTTCATGCTATACAGTGATCCCCGGGGGGAGAGCATAGACATATTCGATAAGGTGGCCGAAGGTGAGCCCTTGTACGAGGCAACGGACGAGTACGGGGTGCATAACAGGATATGGAAACTCGATGCACCCGACCATATCGCCACCGTGGAGAATATCCTTCGGGGACAACAGGTGGTGATCGCCGACGGACACCACAGGTATGAAACCGCCGTTAGCTACCGTGACGAGATGAGGGAAAAAGTAAAGAATTGGACGCCGGAAGACGCTTTCAACTGGCGCATGACCTTCATGGTCCCCGTCGAGGATCCCGGACTGGTGGTGCTTCCCGGGCACAGATTACTGCTAAAAAACAAGGTGGAAGAAGGGCATGTACAAGAACTCGAAAAATTCTTTGCGGTAAGGGAGATACCCATAGAAGAGTCGGAAGATTTCCTCGAAGGTAACAGGGGACGGGTATCCTTTGTTATGTACACCGGAGATAAAACCCTGGGACTGACCCTCGAGCAAACGGATCTGGTAAAGGAATTTTTGTCTGATTCATACTCCCCTGATTACACGGGACTCGACGTGGTGATACTTCGTGATGTGATCTTCGAACACATAATGGGTGCGAAGGATCTGGCCATAGATGAAACCATCGCCTACGAACGCTGGGCAAAGGATGCCATAGACAGGGTGGAAAAGGGAAGGGCCACAGCGGCATTCCTTGTCAATGCCACCAAGCCCGAGCAGGTTTTACGTGTGGCCAAGAACGGCGAGCGCATGCCCGAGAAGTCCACGGATTTCTACCCCAAGGCCAACTCGGGCTTCGTGATGATGGATATATCACCCGGCGAGAAGCTCTAGGTACACCTCGGACCGTAAGGTAAAAATAGCACAGACGGTGTTGTCAGATAGTGGTATGAGCTAATGAGACATCAAAGGATAATCGTAAAGGTGTTCACTTTTTTCCTTCTTGTGTCATTACTACTGTTATTTTCAAATCCATCTACAGGAGAGCAGACCCGAATAACGGAAGATGAATATCTTTGGACGGACAAAGATGTATACGAAATAGGTGTGAATTTAGTCATAACAGTAAAGAATGATGGTTCGGCTACATCAACCCCTATTATAGTCGATCTTGGCATACAGATAGTTGATGTGGATACCGGTGTGATCGTACTTGGTCCAGTAGATGGTGTAGTGTTTCCAAGTGTGCCCGAATACGGAGTTATCGAACATCTCACATGGGATCAAACGGATACGGAAGGAAGGCAGGTACCGGGGGGTAGATACAGGGTGGAAGCCACCCAGAGGGGATTTGAACATACAGCCGAGTTTACCATAGAAGAGGAAGCCTCTGTTGACGGGAACCTTTGGTTCGTGCTGGCAATCGTGACGGGTGTGGCTATCGCCTGTGCGTTAGCGTACATTTTGATTAAGCGCCGAAGGGAAACCTAGAGGTCATCCCAGCTCGTCCTTCAAGGCGCGCATCCTTTGTGCACTGTCGTGGAAGCCCGCCCTTTCCGTTCTGAGCAGCAGGTCCTCGAAGCGCTCGTCCCCTCCCGCTGTGTTGTCACCGTGGCATACGAGCTTTTCCTCCAGGGTTTCCGGCAAGTAATCCTTTGAAGGCAAGCCCTGGCTTTCCGCCTCCTCCCTGGTCATCCCACCACCCATGTGCCTCTCGACTATGTTGGCAAGCTGGTTATCCCAGCCCATCTCACGGACGATCTTGCCACCCTCCAATGGGTGTTCCGCACCCTGGGTAACCGTGCGCCCTATATCGTGGAGAAGCGCCCCGGCCGTCAAAAGCCTGATATCTCCCCCGTGGACCTCGTGGAGTTCGAGGGTACGCTGCAGCACGGCCATGGTATGAACTATCACGTCCTGTTCCATACCTCTTTCCAAGATCAGACGATAGCACTCGTCCGCCCCGGGTATACGTTGGTAATTTACCACACGCTTTCCGTTCCCTGTGGGCAGGACCGCCATCTTCCCTCCTGAGAATTTCGGGGCTCTGCCCCGGTTAAACCGGTCCAAAAAGATGGCCAGTGCGGCCACTTCGGAGTGGGGCTGATTGCCTACGGAGATGTTGAAATCCGCGAGTTCGTATACACCTCTCGGCACCTTTTCGGAACCCACTATTATCAGTGGGTTGCGAACATTTTGGGATGCAAAGAAACCATCGATATCATCCCCGTACATGGTGAGGTGGATCACATCTCCGTCCCACTCCCTTACAAGCTCTTGCCAGTCCCTTCTCTCCCTGATACCGAAGTTCCCACCGAATCTCTCGGTCACGCCCTTCACGCTCTTCTCCAACACACTATCCACCACTGGAAAGTAAACTGCTTCCGCGCCCAGGGCACGGGCTGTTAGACAAACGTGTGTGGACATCCTCTTGTCCCTGTCCGGCCGATGTCCCAGTCTGAGAACCGAGGTCAAAGGTGTTCACCAGCGGTGTTTTTCCTCGGGAAATAATTCATTTTCCTTGTGTGCATGGTCGTGGGATTCGAATTCTATCTCATACCGTTCTTCGAATTCCTCGTCTTCATCTTCATCCCCGGATAGCTCGTCATCATCGTACCTCTCCCTTCTCCATCCTCCGCCACCTATGCCTTCTCCCTCCATAAGTGATATGATCACACCTTTCACGAGTATAAGGGACGTAAGGAAGGTGAATACCGCCGGCAGTACGATGTACAGTGAAAGGTCGGTGCCGTTCAGTTCCAGAGCGGTGGAGCCGTGGTAAGTAATCCAGCCGATAACGGCGACCGTTATCCCTGTCAGGAGCTTTCCCACTATATCCATAACCCCCACCAGATCTTCCATGAAAAAGAGTACGGGTATCAGTATGCCAAGGACGAAGGTGAGTACGGAGAACAGTAGTACTGTGTTATCAGGTATCGGTATTATCACATATATCATGTAGGTTATTATCCCTATTATTGCCAATCCCGAAACCAGGGCGAAGGTGCCGGTGGAAAACCTTGAGAATATATCCAGGTCGTCTAGGTCCATGTTTATCTCCTTTTTTTTAATCGTCTGACAACTCTATTATCTTGTTGCCTCTGAAGTCCAATCTCACCGAACGTTTGATCAGGCTTTTAAGTGTTACGGGTGATACCTCCAGGATATTCTCCATGTCCTTGGCGAAGTCGTTCCCCTCCTTTATGCTGTCTATTATCTTCTCTTCCATCTCCCTGAACTCGTGGTCTTCCACCATGGCGGCGTAAAGGATGTCGCTTATCTCGTTTATGGGTGCCGAGGCGTCTATGTGGACCGCGGAGTAGTAGGTATGGTACGCCTTCTTGGTCTCCCGTCCGGTGTGCTGCCATCTGGTCTCCAGAAGCTTCATCTTCTCGAAAAGTTTGAGTGCGCTTTTTCCCTCTTCCCCGAATCTCCCTTCTATATCGTCCGCGGTGACCCAATCCTGGGCTAGCTCGGTGAACACATTCCTCTTTACCCTGGTATTGACCGCCCTGAGTATGGGAACGAAATCCGTTATGTCCTTGATTACCTTTACTCGTGTCATCGGTTTTCCCCCCTACAATGTATTATATGATTTAATATTTTTCTATGCTTTTAGGCTGTCCCTTGGTGATTAGCTCGGCCCTCGAGATGAAGGCCGGGAGCCCTTCGACGTCCTTCACCTCCTTCTTCACGTACTTGATGAGCTCCAGTCGGTGATCGCCGTTACAGATCATATCGTTCGCCTCGCATGCCTTTCGGATGCCATGGGCCAACCTGCCCCCTGCCCTGTCCCAGTCGGTGAGAAGGATAACCTCCCGGTATTCACCCCTCAAGTCCTCTATTATGTGGAATACCGACCTTCGCCTCTTTATCAGGATTATCTTGCCCCCCACACCAAGTTTTTTCAAGGCCTGCCTGTCCTTCCTTCCCTCAACCAGTATGGGGATATCCCTGTCCCTTTCCCGGAGTTTTTCCAGTACCCTGAGCACCCCTTCGAGCTCTTCCTTTATCCTCATTTTCCAATTACCTCCCGGATCCTTTCCCCCACCGTCTCGGCAGTTAAGCCCTCTGCGAACACCGTCTTGTGCCTCGACTTCGCCCCACCGGTGATGGTCAAGCTGTTGGGTGATACCCCGAATACCTTTGAGAGTAACTCTATCAAACCCCCGTTAGCCTCACCTTCTTGCGCCCTCCCCTCAACGGATACCTCCAGGCGGTTACGCCATCTGTTGACGCCTTTGATACAACTAACAGAGGCCCCGGGGGTGACCGTGAGTTCCATGTGAATACCTCCCTTGCCCCTTGATATCCAGGGTGTATCGGTATCCGCGGACATGATAAAGGTATAGGTCCGGGTTGTTTAAATATTATCTGGTACCCAGCTGTGGTCACCCATGGTCTTCGGACCCGTCCAATCCAAAATAATATATCCTTCCATGCCTTACCTCCTACGATAGAGATGTTCAACAAGGATCATGTGGTTTCCATTAGGGAATTCGAAAGAGAAGAGATAGACACGATTTTAGACCATGCGGTTAAGATGGTCCCTATCGCAAGGGGTGAAAAGAAGAGTCTCGAGCTGGAGGGAAAGGTACTCGCTACACTGTTCTTCGAACCGAGTACCAGGACGATGCTTTCCTTCGAAATCGCCATGAAACGCCTGGGGGGGCAGACCATAGGATTTGCCAACCCCTCCCAGTCGTCGGTAAAGAAGGGGGAGACACTGGCGGATACGGTAAGGATGGCTTCCAGCTATGCGGATATCATCGTACTGCGTCATCCCCAGGAGGGGGCCGCCCGCCTGGCATCGAAATTTTCGTCCAAACCCGTCATCAATGCGGGGGACGGCGCGGGTCAGCATCCGACCCAGACCCTTCTTGACCTCTTTACCATCAAGGAAGAGAAGGGAAGGATCTCCGGGAACCACATAGGCATTGCCGGCGACCTCAAGTACGGCAGGACGGTTCATTCCCTCACCCACGCACTGTCAATGTACGGCGGGGAGATGACATTCATCGCCCCCGAGGGTCTACAGATGCCGGACGAGCTCACGGGCGAACTTGAACGGGAAGGTATAGGGTATCATAAAACAGAAGACCTCGAATCTGTGATAGATCAGCTGGATGTCCTCTACATGACAAGGATACAGAGGGAACGCTTCCCCAATGAGGAGGAATACGAAAAGGTGGCCAGCAGCTTCAATCTCCACCGTGGCATGCTGGATGATGTAAAGGACGACATGATAATCATGCACCCACTACCCAGAGTGGACGAGATATCCCCTGATGTGGATGACACTAAGCACGCAAGGTACTTTCAGCAGGCGGCCAACGGGGTACCGACACGTATGGCGCTGATATGCCTTCTTCTGGATAGGAACAGGGGGCTGTGAAGATGGACAAAGAGAACAGGAAGATAAAGATATCACCCATAAGGAACGGCACCGTGATAGACCATATACGAAAGGGTCAGGCCCTAAAGGTGGTCAAGATACTCGGGATCATGAAACAGGATACGGATAGTGTGGTGAGCATCGCCATGAACGTTGACAGCAGCTCCGGCAAGAAGGACATAGTCAAGGTGGAGGGAAGGGAACTACTACGTGAAGAGCTGGACAAGATATCACTTATATCCCCTGAGGTAACGGTAAACATCATCGATGATTATGTGGTGAAGGCAAAGCACCGTGTGAAATTGCCGGGTACCATAAAGGGCATAGTCAGGTGCAGGAACACCACGTGCATCACCAACCAGAAGGAACCCGTGGAACCCGAGTTCCTGGTGATACATGAAAAGCCAGTCTCCATCAAATGCATCTACTGCGAGAGGGAGACGAAGGGAGAGGAGATATCGGAGAACCTGAGATAGAAGTTCACAGAAAACTTCCGAGTACCAGGGGAAGGAGCACCGTCGCATCTCCCTCCACGGTGATGTAATCCGAACCCGTCCTTACCTTGCCCCAGGATATCGCTTCACTGACCCGGGCGCCGGAAAGTGAACCGTCGTACTCGACGGCAGTGGTGATGTAAACGGTACGGTCCAGACCGCCCCTGTACTGGTTCCACCAGATTGTGTGGTGCTTGGATATGCCCCCGCCGATCATGAGGGCACCGGTCTCCTTTGCAGGGAACACGATGTCCGCGAGCTCCTGCTGGTCCTTCATCAGGTCCAGCCTGAAATTCCTGTGCCCCTGCCAGTACATCCATAACTGTGAGCCGAAAGCACCGTCGGTTATACCGGGTACGTAAACCGGTATGTCATTCTTCGCCGCCCAGTGGAGTATGGAATTTTTATCCTTTATGCGAAGTCCCACCTGGTGGATGAGCTCCCGGGGACCTATGGACGAATCGCCGATTATCTCTTCCAGGAGTGGTTGAAGGTTCGCCTCCAGCACCTCGCCGTAGGATGAATTGGGGATGAAGATGTTGCCAAGTCGGTTTATCCCTTCCCGATGGAGCATGGTGTCGTCGGCGTCGAAATCCCCGTGGTAGTAATCTTCCCATACCCTGGCCAGGTCGTGGTCCAGGGTTCCGCAGGTGGTTATCAGGACGTCGAACAGACCCTTTCGTACGGCCTTGCTGATCACTCCCCTTGTTCCCGTGGAGACTATGCACGCGGGAAAGGAGAAAAAATTTACACCCTCCGAATCGAACATGGCCCGAAGTATGTCATGGGCCACGGCCACCTTCTTTGCCACGAATCCGCCCGATGAACGGAAATCATCCATCAATTCCTTTACGGATGTTCCGGGATGTACATCCATATCCTCTACCTTTCTGGTCAACATGGGGCCACATCCGCAAGCTCGATAAAACCTTTTTCCCGTCATACCGCCTTTGTCGGACGATATTTTCTATTTTGTCTGACATTCGGGTGCATGATCCCTTTAAAAAAAGGGAATTCTGACGAACCTGAAGGGGGGCCAGTAGTTTTTTCCTCATCAGACGGTTGACAATAATGCTTATATACATCTTATCCTTCTAGATTATCAAGAATGGATGGGATATCTCATGGAATCTATAGTCAAGGACGCACTAAACAGGCACAAAAAAGAAACTGATAAGGGGATCGAAAAACCCCAGTTTCAAGCAGGAGAAGCACCGGAAGACGAGGAGTTAAGGAAACTTCTGGAAACTCTGGATGTCAAGATAAGGATCTTCGGCTGCGGAGGAGGCGGAAGCAACACCGTAAATCGTCTGACAGAAGAGGGTATCACCGGCGCAGAGCTAATAGCATGCAACACCGATGCGAAACACCTGCTCCACACCCACGCTCAGAAGAAGATACTACTGGGCAAGAGGAGGACCAGGGGTCTCGGTGCAGGCTCAAGACCCGAGGTCGGAGAGGAATCCGCCCTGGAGGCACGGGACGAGCTGAAGAATCTTATCCACGGCTCGGACATCGTCTTCGTAACCGCCGGAATGGGCGGAGGGACGGGAACCGGCGTGGCCCCCGTTATAGCCGATATGGCGAAGGACGAGGAAGCCCTGGTGATGGGATTCGTAACACTTCCCTTCAAGGGTGAAGGACGCGAGAGATTCAAGAATGCCACCCGGGGACTGATGCGACTCGAACGTTGCTGTGATACAACTGTTATGATACCCAACGACAAACTGCTTGAATTGGTACCGAACCTACCCCTTGACGCCGCCTTCAAGGTCGCAGACGCCATCCTGATGGAGTCCATAAAGGGTATAACGGAGATCATCACAAAACCCGGTCTTGTCAACCTCGACTACAACGATGTACGTACCATAATGGACACCGGCGGTCTCGCAATGATCGGTATCGGTGAATCCGACGACCCGAACCAGAGGGTGGAACAGGCGGTGGAACAGGCCCTGGGCTCTCCACTCTTGGGTAACATCGACCTTCACGAAGCCCGTGGCGCTCTGATAAAGGTCACCGGCGGCGAGGACATGACCGTCAGCGAGGCGGAGCGGGTTGCCGATATGGTCAACAAGAGGATATCACCCGAAGCCAAGATCATATGGGGATGCAATATCGAACCCGATATGAGGAATACCATAAAGATACTGCTGGTGATAACCAACGTACACTACGATACCGAGAAGGCCGTCACCAACATGATGGATCACGACGGCGACGGCGACATACAGATGGTAAGTTAGATACCGCAAAAACCTTTTACTCCTTCTTTTCTTTTTTATCCACAATGATAGCCAAAGGTGCAGGTATTCCATTGATCATCTCCATGGTACCATCCACGGTAATGCTGCTGATGCACATTTTCCTTCAGTCCCCTTTGGTGCTATCATTGATATTCCTTGCGATCCCCATTTTCGTACTGTATTTCTTCCGGGACCCTCACAGGGCGGTCTCCCGGGGCATAGTATCCCCCGCTGACGGGAGGGTTCTCTCCATAACGGAAAACTCCATTTCCATATTCATGGGCGTGGGCAACGTGCACGTTAACCGAAGCCCTGTAACGGGTATTCTTGTGGAGACCCGGCACTTTCCGGGAACCCATAGACCCGCATTCCATGACCTAAGCAGCTCCAACGAACGGCAGAGATACGTTATCGAAACCGGGCACGGGCGGGTGGTCATGACCCAGGTCGCCGGGATCTTCGCCCGGAGGATAGTTCCCTATGTAGAGGACGGTGATCATCTCTTAAAGGGTCAGCGGATAGGTATGATACGCTTTGGCTCAAGGGTGGATATCGAATTACCTTCGGGGGCAACACCGGCGGTGGCGGAAGGAGACCTCGTCAGGGCGGGAACAACCACGGTGGGTGAATGGAGATGAGAGTGCACATGACCCTGCCTGATTACATCACCGTCTCCAACGGCATCCTGGGTTTCGCCGCCATCACATACATCGTGGACGGTCGTTACATGATATCCAGTATGCTTCTCATAGTCTGCATACTACTGGACGGTTTGGACGGAGCGCTGGCAAGAAGAACCGGTAAGGTGCATTCCGGGGGAGCGGAACTCGATTACTTCGCGGACATAATTTCATTTTGCATGGCTCCCGCCATACTTTTGTATTCAAACTACTACGACCCCGGCCTGGGTCGTGGATGGGAGTCACCCTTGAATGCCTCCGTGATGGCCATATCCACCTTGATAGTGATATTGGGAATATTACGGTTGGGCAGGCATATGAAGGAGGGCATGAATGACCCGCATTTTGCGGGTATCCCATCCCCCGCCCTCGCACTCGTGGTGGTGCTCATGACCGCACTTTACGGGACGGAAGGCGTACTGGGCTATGAACCAGTACCCGTTATCGCTCTGATATCAGTTCTTAGCTGTTTGATGTACTCCAGGATACCGTACCCCAAGCCCCGGGGCAAGATATTCATGACCGGCGGTGCCCTGTTTCTGGCCCTCGCCTTGGGAGGACTGGTGCTTGCGAAAAATAGTTATCCCATGGGTACTTTACTCCTTTTGATATCAACTGTAGCGTCACTCTGCTACATTGTCATCGGACCTTTGGTTGTGATCAAAAATGACGGAAAACATGGACGAAGAAGCGGATAGTTACTTCAACTGCACGGAAAGGGAAAGGGCAGCCTTCGAGCTCGGTATAAAGTTGGGTGCACTTTTCCATCAGTTCATAGGTACTCCCGTAAGCGAGAAGAACATAGATATACTCAGAAAGGCGATGGAGAAGACCACCGAGAGGCAGGCCTTTGTCAAGAAGGCAAGGGTCAACATAATCCCAAGGGGGCTGGAGGGGCGTAAGAAGAGCGCGTTTTTCGATTACACCACTCTCTCGGGTGATATGTTGGAGGCCACGGTGGAGGTGGAGTACAAGGGTATAAGGGCCACAGGTCGTTTGAAGTACATCCAGGAACTGGATTACCCACTTATGTACCTTGAAAATATCCGTTAAACCATAGATTAATTATTTTTACTAGTTAGACCATTAGGGGTCAAGATAAAATGGTAAAAAGCCTGAAAATCGGTATAAGCGGCGTTTTGAGTGTAGGCAAAACAGAATCGATAATCAAGATAATCGAGATGTTGAATGAAGAGGGGATAAAGGTAGGTGGGATGCTCACCGAGCCCATAATGGAGGACAACAGACAGGTGGGATTTCAGGTGATGAACTGGCGTACCAAGGAAAAGGCCGTTCTGGCTCACCTGCACCTTGACTCATCGGTGGTGATAGACGGATACCGGGTGGACATAGAAACCCTTGACGAGGTGGGTGTAAAGGCCATAGAGGATGCCATCAGGAAGGACGACGTTATCATCGTGGACGAGGCCAGCAAGATGCAGGTGGAAAGCGAGAGGTTCAATACGGCGGTAAAGGCGGGCCTCGACGCCAACAAACCCCTGATACTGACATTCCACAAAAAATCAAGGAATCCGCTGCTCCAGGACGTACGCAGGAGGGACGACATACGTATATTCGAATTGACGGATATCAACAAGGGTATACTCCCACATAAAGTGGTTGAGTTGATAGTAGAGGACATAAAGGGCGGTAGTTTTTGAGGCTCGTAAAGGTGATAGAGGGGGATACAGAACTGTTGGTTCCGGAACACGAGAAGGGGCCGGGACCCAGAGCCACCGATACTCCGGTATTCTATAACCCCGCCATGGAGATGAACAGGGATACCAGCATATCCCTCCTGAGGTATCTTGATCCCCGGGGGATGAGGATACTGGACTCCATGGCCGCAACGGGTGCCAGGGGGATACGGATCGCCACTGAGTTGGAACCCCGGGCGGTGGTGCTCACCGATATCTCAGATGAGGCGGTGAACCTGATACTGCACAATTCAAGAGGACTCGACGTACAGGTCCACAAACAGTCCGTAGAGGAGCACTTGCTTGCCAACCAGTACAGGTATGACTACGTCGACATAGACCCCTTCGGAACTCCCGTGCCCTACCTTCCCGTGGCTTTACGTTTCATACGACGGAACGGTGTACTCGCCGTGAGTGCCACCGACACATCGGTACTCTGCGGCACCTATCCTAAAAAATGCATGCGCGTGTATTCGGCAGCACCCATGAACAACTGGTGCAGGCACGAGAACGGCCTGCGTATCTTGATAGGTCATATCGCCCGGGAAGCCGCCAGGTACGATCGCGGCGTTAGACCGCTTTTATCTTACTATGACGGACATCATTTTCGTACATATCTGAGGGTGGTGGCCGGAGCGGGAAAGGCAAACGAATCCATCCGCAAGCTGGATACCTATAGGTTCGGGGATATAGACTGGTCCCTGTCCGGGGAGATCGGTCCCATGTGGTCAGGTGACTTATCATCAGATGATATCGTGAAAGGTATGTTACCCCTGGGTAAGCTCACCGAGGATATACTCGCACTCTGGCGAGGAGAGGCAGGGATGTCACCGTTCTTTTACGAAACCTCTACCCTGGCCAGGCATCTGAAGCAACCCCCCCCTCCTCTGAAGGATATCATCCTTCGGTTGAACTCCGCCGGTTATCTTACGGTAAGAACACACTTTTCACCCACGGCCTTCAAGACCGAAGGGAATACCGAAACTGTGCTGGACGCATTCAGAGGATGACCCGAGCCCTGAATTCCACAACCGTACATTTATCAGTACACTCACCACAACCCACGCATCTTTCTCCGTCTATCTTCAAACCTCCATCCAGGGAAATGGCTCCCTGTGGACACCTTTCGGCGCAAACGTGGCATCCCACGCACTTATGTGCCCGGAGGTACATATCCGCAACTCGCTTTCCGGATATATTATCGCCGGGGCGAAGACCGAACACACATTCCAAAAGCCCTAGGGTGTTGCGGTCCTTCAGCATATCTTCCACCGGTGGTAATTCAAAGGCAGTGTGTTCCACCCGGTCGAGTTCCAGCATACGGAATAATTCTTCAGGTGGATGCACCCATCTCCACAGTCCCCAATCCTTCCACTGCTGTGGTAGCCCCATCTTTTTCGTGTATTCATCAAGCACGCTCTGGAATCTCCCGTAACCCTGAAAACTATCCCTCAAAGATTCGAGCTCGGAAAGGTCCGAGGCGGGGCATACCCAGCATCCTATGCGCTGGAACCCGCGCTCGTACCACGGGTTGTACAAAGCGTCCCTAGAAAACAATAAGAGCCAAACATGGAGTGCCGTCCAGTCCTGTATGGGTGATGTGCCTGTCTGACCGGGCACCCAGGGGTTGTTCCAGGTATCACCGTGTAGCATCCTGTTCTCGGATTCGTAACGCCTCTGGCCGATGAATGCCAGAACGCCTTCCGGATATTCCCTGCCGATCAACTTTGCCACCGGCCCCAGCTTGCATGTCTTGCAACACCACCGGTAATCTCTCGCCGACGGTCCGAAATACTCTACAGCTTTCCAGTATCCATCCTCTGCGCTGATGGTCTTCAAGTTAAGCCCGTATCTCTCCGCCGTCTGTTCCACGTTATCCACGGTTTCAGGTAGCTCTATCCCGGTGTTCACGAATATCATGTCCGGCTCTACCCCGGCTTCCAGCACCAGTAACAAGGTGGCCAGGGAATCCTTGCCGCCACTGTAGGAAACCACGGGTGTAAGGGAGTATTCCCTCACTTTGGAGCGTATGAAGTTCACCGCTTTTTCTACCATCTCTTTCATCACCTTCTCGTTCGCCACGAGAAGTCCGTCCCTGCCCTGTCCGGGGGCGAGAGGTATCCTGTCCGATACCCTCCACCTGCTTTTTACACCCTTACCCGAACCCGCACTTATCATATCCTCACCGTCCCTCTGGGCCGAACCCGAGCACAGCACCTTCCCTTCCGGGTCCAGGACCAGAACTTCATCACCTTTTTTTATATCGTTGTCTCCTTCCAGTATGCCCACTGCAAGAGCGCTAGCACCCTTCATTATGGGCTCCACGGCTCCCCTGTCCATTACCACGAATCCCCTTTCCGGCATGGGCAAACCCTTCCAGGGTCTTATTATGAATTTATAAGGTCTTTCTCCCCTGATCCTTCTGCCCATATCGTATTGAAGGGTACCTATCACCTCACCGTCAACTATCACCTCGTCCATACGATCCAGACCGGGGCAGCTGTTGAGGAGTACTATCTTGTTCTCCGGGATCACATGCTGGGAATAACCGTGACCCCACTGGCCGTCTACGGTATCTCTCAGGAGCCGAAGGTCGAAGTCGAAAGCGGGTCTTACATCTCCCGGAGGTGTTACCTTGACCCCTTCCGTGGACCCGGAACATATCCCGCACTCCCCCTTTCCGAGTACCGGTACGTTGCACCTGTGACACCAGTGCAGGTCAAGTTTGCCTAGATGTACTGCTGGCATTGGTCATGGGAACCCCTGTGCCCGGTTAAAATCTTTTTGTAAATACATGGACTTCACGGTGCGGATAGAGGAAAAGTATTTTAACAGGATGCGTTAAAGATTAATCGGTGTTTTTTATGGAAATCCGCAAAGCATTCAGCATGATGTTGGCAGTGTTTCTGCTAACGAGCCTTTTTTCCGTAGCTGTCGGCAGTGCAGGTAACGAGCTTGCAGCTAGAAGGATATCAACCGTCGGTGTGGGTACATTGGACGACCCCATCATGATCGAGGACGTTTACGACCTCCAGGACATGAGGAACAACCTTAGTGCCCATTATGCTCTGGCCAACGATATCGATGCCAGTGTAACGGCGGAGTGGAACGACGGCGAGGGCTTTATCCCCATAGGAGACGATGGAAACAGATTCACCGGCAGTCTTGACGGTGGCAATCACACCATCAGTCATCTTTTCATGAACAGGTCCACGGACAATTTGGTCTCTCTTTTCGGTTTCATATACGAAGGTAAAGTTGGCAATTTACGGATGGAAGATGTTGACGTAACAGGTTACAGGGATCTGACTGCCGGATTGGTGGCGGCCAATGCCGGAACGGTCTTCAATTGCCATGTGACCGGAAGGGTTTCGGGTCATAAAAGTAGCGGTGGTATAGTGGCACACAATGAGGGGGTAGTGGACCAGTCATCTGCCCATGTTGATATCTTCGGGCTGGATTATTCCGGCGGTCTTGTGGGATTGAACGAAGGCAACATAACCCGTTCCTTTTCCACAGGCGACATACTCAGTTATGTAAGGGTAGGCGGTCTGGTGGGTTACAATACAGGCTCGGTGGAGAACTCCTATTCCACAGGGAACGTAAGCGGAGAGGACGATATCGGCGGTCTGGTGGGGTACAATCATAGGGGTATCATCAGATATTCCCACTCCGTCGGTCTGGTCCAGGGGGTCACCGGTGTGGGCGGTCTCACAGGGTATGTCGTTACCGGTGGTGATTACGAGGACACAGGTAATTTCTGGGATACGGATACCTCCGCATGTGATTCTTCCGCTATGGGTACCGGTAAGACCACCGAAGAGATGATGATACGGGATACCTTTGCCAATGCAGGTTGGGACTTCGAGGACATATGGTACATAGAGGAGAACATCACATACCCCGTACTTCTCTGGTCCGTAGAGAAGGGAACCCCTGACAATCCTTACCTTATTTACGATGTGTATGATCTTCAGGCCATGGCCCATGACACCACCGCCCATTATGCCCTGGCCAACGATATAGATGCCAGTGAGACCAGGGAGTGGAACGATGGTGCTGGTTTTGACCCCATAGGATGGTGGGTCAACGTAAACGACCAAGGTGGTTTCAACGGCTCCTTTGACGGTCGTGGTCATACCATCTCCGGCCTTTATATCAACCGTCCCGAAGAGCGTTATGTGGGGCTGTTCGGAGTGGTGACCAACGGTACGGTTAAAAATGTGGGTGTGTTGGACGTAGATATCACCGGGGATAGGGAAGTGGGTGCCCTGGTGGGCTATAATCAGGGTGCCATACTCAATTCCTATGCCACGGGAGTGGTGGAAGCAGACAGGTTCATAGGAGGTCTTGTGGGTGAAAATTGCGCACCTCCCGTAGGTGGGGATTGGGATACTGTAATACGCTATTCCTATGCCCATGTCGATGTTTTTGGTAGTAACTACGTCGGTGGATTTGCCGGTCGCAACAACCGTGGTTCCGTGGAGAACTCCTATTCCACGGGAGAGGTGACCCGTGTAAGCTCATTTTCGGACAGTGTGGGGGGTTTTCTTGGAGACCTCGGTTGGTACGGGGTAACCATCAACTGCTATTCCACAGGCCGAGTCAGGTTCGCAAACATCGCTGATCCCGTATTGACAAAGGGATTTTTGGGAAGTATGATCGGTAATTATCAGGTCCTCACCGGTAGCTTCTGGGACATGGAAACCAGCGGACAGTTTAGTTCGCCGGGAGAGGGCCCCGGACAATTGGAGGGCAAGACTACCGTTGAGATGTATAACCGTTCCACCTTCGAAAGCGAGGGTTGGGACTTCGAAGATATATGGTGGATAATGAACGAGTCCTATTATCCCATACTTCGCTGGCAGGACGATCTCATCTTCGATATCCTATCGCCGTCCCAGGGCAGTATCTTCAATGTGCCGGATGTGACCATAGAATGGCGGGGCGGAAACGTGGTATCCAACCTGGATCACTACGAGATAAGACTTAATCTGGGCGAATGGGAGTATCTGGGTATGGCGACGGAATACACATATCATGATCTTGAACCCGGTGTACATACCGTTGAAGTCAGATTGACCTACGACAATAAGAACAGGTCCGCCGTGGAAAACGTTACCTTTGAAGTCATACACGGCGACGGCAGTCCGGATAATCCCTACGTCATTTACAACGTCTGGGACCTTCAGAACATGACTAACGATTTAGAGGCACACTATATCCTGGGCAACGACATAGACGCCTATGTCACTTCCCAATGGGATGACGGCGCTGGCTTCGACCCCATCGGAAAGCATTTTGCCGGAGCCGATTTCAGGGGGAGCTTCGACGGCAGGGGTCATGTGATATACGGTCTCCATATCAACCGTCAGCAGAACATGGTGGGCCTCTTCGGAAAGGTGGGGAATTGGGGTGCCTTCGAATATGTGACCATAAGTAATGTGGGGCTGGTGGACGTGAATATCACCGGCGGGGAATACGTGGGCGGCCTCGTGGGGTACAATTCTCCCGAAAACAACCTGAACATAACCGATGCATACGTGACCGGATACGTGGAAGGTCGAAATGAGGTGGGTTTGCTAATGGGACGGGCCCACGGCACGGGTCACATCAACAACAGCCACACCGTGGGTACAGTGGTGGGCGGTAACTATACGGGCGGTCTCATCGGCATAAGCAATTTTGCCATCTCCAACTCATACGCACATTGCGATGTTCACTCCGACTACTCCCGTGTGGGTGGTTTGGTGGGACATAGCTACAACCTAGTGGAAAATTCCCATTCGTCCGGTACGGTCACGGGTTACACCTTCGTGGGTGGCTTAGTGGGTAGCAATTTTTCGGGAGATATTAATGACTCCCACAGCGATTCCCACGTTGTGGGCGTGGTTGAAAGAATCGGCGGTCTCGTGGGCAGTGATAATCGAAATAACGTTTTCAACAGCTATTCCACAGGAGATGTGAGCGGTCCCTCCAGGGTGGGTGGCCTTATAGGAGAGTCAACCCTGGGTTCCGTATCCCATTCATATTTCACCGGGAACGTGACCGGGGCCGCCAGCCTGGGCGGCCTTATCGGTCAGGGTTCCACCGATATTTTTAATAGCTTTGTATCCGGAACGGTGACCGGTACTGGCAGCAACGTGGGCAGCCTCGTGGGATATAACAACGGTGGTGTGGTTGAGAATTCCTACACGACCGGAGATGTGATTGGCAACAATAACGTTGGCGGCCTAGTGGGAAGGAACGACGGTGGTGTGGTTGAGAACTCGTACACAACCGGAGATGTGATTGGCAACAATAACGTTGGCGGACTCGTGGGATTTAACTTCGGCGGCACTGTATCTAACTCGCATGCTTCCGTTGAGGTGACTGGCAACGAACGTGTAGGCGGGCTCGTTGGGTTCAACAACGGAGGTACGGTCAATAATTCCTTTTCAACAGGTGCCGTAGAAGGAGATACAGATGCGGTCGGAGGGCTCATAGGCTGGAACTCCGGCACTATCTACGGCTCCCACGCATCGGGTACGGTGCACGGTCGGGACATGGTGGGCGGTTTGATCGGTCGAAATGAGTATTCCGTGCTCCATTTCTACTCCACCGGAAGTGTGGAAGGGAGGGATAACATCGGAGGTCTGGTGGGTATAAACAGGGTGGGTTCGGTGACACATTCCTATGCCACCGGAAGCGTGACGGGTAATCAGTATGTGGGTGGCCTTGTGGGGCGCAACCTTGATCTTGGCCGTCCGTTCGCCTTTGTCAACTACACCTATGCCACTGGCCTTGTGACCGGTGTCAGCGCTGTGGGCGGCCTGGTGGGTCATAACGGCGATACCATACGGTACAGTTTTTGGGATACTGAAACAACGGGTATGTCCGTGGGTGTGGGTTCCGGGGATACCACCGGGGCTTACGGGAACCATACGATGGGGATGATGACAGAGAGTACTTTCTTGGACATGGGCTGGGATTTTGCCCAGGATTGGTGGATGGTGGATCAAATGACACGTCCCTTCCTGAGGTGTGAGTACAATTCCACGATACGCAATGCCAATCAACTTCAGATGATGGCAATGGATCTCACCGGGGACTATAATCTGGGTGCGGATATCGTTTTTTCCACCATACTGGACAAGTCAAGTATGTGGGGTACCAACCTGGAATCCGGAGGAGGATTCGTGCCTGTGGGCACTGGGTCCCAACGCTTCTCCGGTACCTTCCATGGCGACGGTCACACTGTCACCGACCTCTACATAAATCGACCGGGAACGGACAACCAGGGTCTTTTTGGCCATGTAGGGGACAATACGGGCACGACCATCATCAGGGATGTGGGTATGGTGGACGCCATGGTCATGGGTGGCCGGGGTACGGGTACATTGATCGGTAGAGTAACGGGAAATGCCAATACATTGATAGAGATATGTTATGCCATCGGAGGGAGTGTTACGGGTGACGGTGAAACAGGCGGTCTTATAGGTGCACACAACAGCCACAGGGCGACCGTAGGCGGTACCGATAATCCCCTATTGAGGTACAGTTTCTCCAACGTTTCAGTGTTGTTCTCGGGTAGTGGAACCGGAGACAGGTTCGGCGGGCTGGTGGGGTGCTCCCAGAAGGGAACCATATATGACAGCTATTCATGGAGTGACGTAACCGTGGTCAACGGTGAGAGGATAGGGGGGCTCGCCGGTTGTATCGATCACGCAGGTAACATCACCAACTCCTATTCCACGGGCCTTGTGGATGTGGAAAACTGCACCTTATACGCCGGTCTTGTGGGTACTGTGGGTGGAGGCGTAGTCATCAATTCATTCTGGGATGTGATAACATCCCAGCAAGGCGATAGTCCCGGGGGTGTGGGGCTTAACACGAGCCAAATGAAAACTCTGAGTACGTTCACCGACGCCGGCTGGGATTTTGAAGATATCTGGTGGATCAAAGAGGGCATAACCTATCCCTACCTGCGGTGGGAACCCGATCCTCACCCTATACCACCCTCCATAATATTGACAAGTCCTGTGGGCGGAGAGGTATGGCACGAAGGAACCTTGGAGTACATAACCTGGTATACTGTTATCGGGGACGACCCGATCCTCTATGTAGATCTGTACTACAGTACGGACATGGGTGATACATGGAACATCTTGGCTACCGATCTGACCGATACCGGCAGTTACGGGTGGACGCTACCCAATGTTCACAGTACGGATTGCCTTGTGCTCGCCGTGGCCAGAGATATAAAGGGTTCCACAGGTGAAGCGATGAGCGATTCCGCCTTCGAGATAATAGGCATACCACCGGCTCCACCCCAGTACCTGACGGTTGAGCATCATGGTGAATCCGTACAACCCGTGTTCGAGGATGATGTGGAGTGTGGTGACCCGGGATATACACGGGACATATCACATGCAGATGCAAGTACATGGAACATCCGACAGCATGGCTCCTATTCCGGTTTTTACTCATGGGACTTCGGAAATGGCATGTTCAACAAACGTGGGGATACGGGCATGCTGAGCTGGTTGATATCCCCTGAGATACACATACCCGGGGATGCGGACCCCGAACACGGCGTACAGCTAACTTTCTGGCATTGGTATGACTGGGGAGACACGGACCTGTTCGATGCAGGGAATGTGAAGGTATCCACAGACGGCATGGACGGACCCTGGGTATTGATCATACCCGAAGGAGGTTACCACGGGACCGTTCCCTCCACCTACGGGAATCCCCTGGGCGGTGAAGAGGCCTGGGGCGGCTCTTCAGACTGGACCCTTGCCACCTTCGACCTCACGGCATACATAGGTGAAACCATTCACATACGTTGGGATGCCGGTGTGGAGGCCTACGAAGGTGGCTACGGCGCGGGGTGGCGAGTTGACGATATATCCGTGGATGCGTTACTATACGACGGCAGAGACAATCTGTTGATCTGGAACGCCAGTACGGATGATCCCGCCACGGTGAGTCATTACAACGTCTATCGTTCCTCGGCTCCCGGTGGTCCATGGGACGAGACCACCCTGGTGAGTTCCGTAAATGCAGATGGTTCTGCCACATATTCTTACACCGATCAGGGCCGTGGTTTGGCGGATCATATATTCTGGTGGTATGTTGTACGTACCGTGGGCACCAACGGGAGAGAGGAGGGCAACAACCAGAGCATTCGGGAAACAGTGGTTCCCCTGGAACAGAGCATACGGTTATCCGCAGGAGGACCGTCCCAAGGCTGGAATTTTGTATCCCTACGCCTGGGGCTCACCGACCATAACATATCGGCGGTTTTGGCGGGCATCGACGGGAGCTATGATCGATTGATGTACTACCATGCCGCCACAGGTGAGTGGCTTACTTATGTTCCCGGTAGAGCCGATCATTACAATACGTTGCATACGTGGGATACCACCATGGGTGTATGGATACGGATGACCGGGAACGCGACCCTGCTGCTGGAAGGTACAGCGGCTATGGACACCGATATCACACTTTACCCCGGTTGGAACATGGTGGGCCTGCCCAGTGGTACTGCCGGCAATCATGGCTTACCACCGGAAGTGTCAAGAATCGGATATTTCGACGCTACCCTTGAGTACAACATAGCATACGATAGCGAGCCCTGGAACTTTGTTTTCGAGCCCGGTCATGGTTACTGGGTGTACAACAGTGCCGACCACAACGTGGTGTGGACAGTGGAGTACTGAAACACTAACCTATCGTGGGGTTTTTGTATATGTCCACCACAGGTAACCTTGAGTATGTATCTCGTTACGGAGCCGTAATAAGTAAAAGCATAAATATGCCCATGTCCATTTGGTATGCATGAGAATAAGTGTGATAGGAACCGGTTATGTGGGTTTGGTGAGCGGAGCGGGTCTAGCGTCCAGGGGGCACGATGTGATTTGTGTCGATATAGACAGGGCGAAGGTGGAGATGATAAATAGAGGAGAACCACCCATATACGAGGACGGTCTGGAGGAACTATTAAAAGCGCTGGTGAATACGGGAAAGCTGAAGGCCACCTGGAACATCGAAGGGGCCGTTATACATACCGATATCACCTTCATATGTGTGGGCACACCATCGAAGGAAGACGGCGGACTGGACCTATCCTATGTTGAGGATGTTAGCGAAAGTATCGCGAATGCGCTGTTGAAGAAAGAAGGATACCATGTAGTATGCGTGAAGAGCACCGTGCTCCCCGGTACAACCGACGGGCCTGTGCGTGAGTTACTGGAGAAGAACGGGAAGATGGCCGGTGCCGATTTCGGACTTGCCATGAACCCCGAATTCCTCAGAGAGGGTATAGCACTCAAAGATTTCATGGAACCCGACAGGATCGTTCTGGGCTGTCTGGACAAACGTACCGAGGAGATCATGGGGGATGTGTACGGTGATATCGACGCACCTAAGATGGTGACAGACCTGACCACCGCAGAGATGATCAAGTATGTATCGAACGCACTGCTGGCCACAAAGATATCCTTTGCCAACGAGATATCAAGGCTGTGTGAAAGGGTGAAAGTGGATGTATACAAGGTCATGGACGGCGTGGGACTGGACCACCGTATCAACCGTGAATTCCTCAATGCCGGCTGCGGTTTCGGCGGTAGCTGTTTTCCCAAGGACGTATTGGCACTGGTTAACTTTGCAAGGAAGAATGAGGTGCCCACTCATGTGCTGGATGCCGTTCTCGAGATTAACAGAGAGCAGCCGGGTCATGTGGTGACTCTACTGGAAAAAACCCTGGGTAACCTTGAGGGTAAAAGGGTAGCCGTCCTGGGCCTTGCCTTCAAAGGCGATACCGATGATATACGGGAGAGTCGTGCCCTGCCCATAGTCAAGGAGCTGGTCAAGAAGGGTGCCAGTGTGGTGGGATATGACCCGGAGGCGATGAAGAATTTTTCGTTCATGGTGGATTATATAGATTATGCGGACCACATGGAAGAGGCACTCAGGGGTGCCGACGCCTGTATCATACAGAACGATTGGTCCGAGTTCAAGGACATAGACAAGGAGGATCTGGCAGTTATGCGCAGCAAGGTAGTTGTGGACGGAAGGCGTTTACTGGATCCCGATTCCTTTGACGATGATGTTACCTATGTTGGTGTAGGTAGGGGTTAAGATATCACACCCTGCGGTTATATCCCCTGTACCACTCCACAAACATTTTCATACCCTCGTCGATGGATGTTTTGGGCTCGAACCCGAGCATCTTACGGGCTTTTTCTATGTCGGCAAAGGTCCTTTTAACGTCTCCCGGCTGCATGGGTAACATGTTCATAGATGCTTTCACACCGAGTAACTCCTCCAGCTTGTCGATAACGTCCATGAGGTTGACGGGTGTGTGATTACCGAGGTTGAATATCTCGTTGTCCATGGGTTTATCCAGGGCCCCCAGCACACCGTCCACTATATCGTCGATGTAGGTGAAGTCACGCTCCATCTTCCCGTGATTGAACACGTCTATCGGCTTGCCCTTGATCATGTTCTCCGTGAATAGATACATGGCCATGTCCGGCCGTCCCCAGGGACCATAAACGGTAAAAAATCTAAGGCCGGAGCATTTTATCCCGTAAAGGTGATTGTATGAATTTGCCATGACCTCGTTGGCTACCTTGGTAGCGGCGTAGAACGAGATCGGTCTTGTTATGTTGTAACTCTCGGTAAAGGGTATCTCGGTACATCCCCCGTAAACGGAGGATGAGGATGCGTACACAAGGTTTTCCACTTCGTTGTGTCTGCAGAGCTCCAGTATGTTGGTGAATCCTTCGAGGTTCGAGCGTTGATATGCATGGGGGTCCTCTATGGAGTATCTCACCCCTGCCTGGGCGGCCAGATGGCACATCCTTCGTATCTCGTGCTCGTCGAATATGTTTTTTAGTGCGTCGTACTCGCAGAGGTCCTTACGGTAAAAGGTATAGCCGTCGTATTCTTGAAGTATACCGTTCCTCGCGAGTTTCAGCTCCGGCGAGTAATAATCGTTTATGTTGTCCAAGCCGATCACGTTCTCTCCCTTTTCGAGTAACGCCCTTGCCACATGAAAACCGATGAACCCGGCGGAGCCGGTGACCATGACGGTCATGTTTCACCCTCTTCTTCTATACGTTCCATCTCCAGTCTGTCCGCCTGTTCCAGAGATTCGAAAGTACCGATATCGAACCTTTTTCCCTTGAATATGTAACCGTAGAAATCATGGCCGTCCCGCCTCATGAGCTCGATGGAATCGGTCAACCATAACTCACCTTTCTTGCCGGGCTCGGTATTTTCTATGTATTCGAATATCTTACCGTTGAGTATCATCAGGCCTGCGATGTTCAGCCAGTGATCGTTGAGCTTGTAGGGTTCCGCCTCTTCCCATGTTGGCTTCTCTATCATCCCGTTTATACGACCGTCTTCGTCCATCTTAACCACACCGAACCTCCGGGGGTCGTCCACGGGGTTGAGTACCAGAGTTCCTTTACTCTTTTTTGTGTTATGTAGTTTGACTATGCTGTCCATGGTATCGTAGGGTGTTATGTAGTTGTCACCGTACATGACCACGAAGTCATCGTCACCGATGAAATCGTCGCCCAGGGATACCGCATGGGCAGTACCCAGGGGTTCTTCCTGCATCCTGAAGTATATCTTAAGGCCGAGTCGTTTACCAGAGCCGAGGTAATCGACCAGCGCGTGTTTTTTCCACCCGACTATTATCAGCACGTCTTCGATGCCGCCGGCTTTTAGCACTTCCAGGACGTGTTCTATGGCGGGTTTTCTGCCCACCCTTATCATCTCTTTGGGAATCGCATCGGTTATTGGCTTCAGCCTGCTTCCTTCACCTGCCGCCAGGACTATTGCTTTCTTTACCATGTTCTCACCTTATAGGATGGATGACAATATGGGCATGATTATATATCTTTTCGTAAGGGATCGTACGGAAACGAAGGCTTGTATAAGGGTGTTTAGATAAAACCATTTGTATTGGTGGGCACATGTGTCTTTTATGATCGGGAGAAATTTTTTTTCAGTAGCACTGCTAGTGATATTGAGCATCTTTACGCCCTTTCTAGGTGAGGTAGCGACACGGGTGAGGCAGAGTGATGAAGTGAACGATGGTATCTTTTGTTCTATGATGTTGCATGAGGTTAACACCGTCTTTTGCAACCATGAAAATATGGCCGCTGAACAAGCACTCCCGTAACCCGATCCAACTATATAGTACTATCTAATACTACATACATACATACATTATATAGGATAAATTTATATACCTCCTAATCGTTACCCCTACTATAAGACAATGAGGTGGAAAAATGAAAGAGACTTACTTTCGGAGGACCGGCCTTCTAGCGGTATTTATGGCTGCACTTATATTCATCAGCATATTCGTACCGACATTGGGAGCCGCAGCAAGCCGTGGAAGGCAGAACGATGAAGTGGTGGATGAAGATGGTAATGTTCATGTGATATATTCCAGGGGTGGAGATATCTATTACAAGAACAACATAGGGTGTCCTGACTGGCCACCGTGGGCACGGTGGAATGAGCCCGTACGGATCACCAACACCCGGAGGCCAGCCTTCCATCCGCGTATAGAAATATCGGATGGTTTCATCTACGGCGTATGGGTGCAGAAATATCCCGGTATGGACCGGTTCGTGTATGCCGGTAGTGTGCTGGACGAGCCCGAGGTATGGGGCAACCCCATCCATGTGTCAGCGGTACCTGGCGACCTCACCGGTTACAAGTACGAACTCGTAGTTGAGGGAGGGATGCTGGAACTATGGTGGGACAACGAAACCAAACTATCGTGGGTGGCAGACATAGACGGTGATATGATACCCGACCTCGAGGACGAGAACCCCCTTGAGTACGATATAATAAACGACTTAATCGATATCGAACCGGATGTTATCGCGATTTTTCCGGAATATGATATAACGGTGGTGGTTGCCTTCGAAGGCGAAGAACATGTACTGCCCGCTGTGACAGAGGTGATCGGTGATTTCGAACACTCCATAGGCCGATACTTCGAGATAACCCTCGATACCGATGATAGTTATCGTGCGGCGGTGAAGTTCGGAGTACCTTCGGGATACTTCAACAGGCATCTGAGGGTTTACCGTGAGAGTGACGACAGCTGGTACGTGGTCACGGACTGGGAGGAGGACGAGTACACGGGGGTCAACGTCGAGCACGAATACTGCTGGGCGGTGGTGAACGGTTTCAGTACCTTTACTTTGGCACCGGCCCATGAGATAGACGGTGACGGAGACGGTCTCTCCGATCTAACGGAGGGTACCGAACCCGTACCCCCCGGTCGGATGCTCTATACCGCAGATGCCTTCGATAGGGTTGAACTGGAGGGAACAGCGGACACCGTTCATCTCTCACTTTCGCTGGCTGAATACTCCATATTCACAATGACCGGAGGATACATCGAGCTCACCGCGGTTGACGTGCCTGTCGAGGGACTCGAACTGGATATCGGGGGAGACGGGTACATAAACTGGCGTGCTTCCATGCCCTTGGACGGGCGTATAAGGGTAGGCCAGTTGTGGCGTCCGGTCAACAA
>JAFDTY010000035.1 GCA_019594055.1 Candidatus Haladaptatiplasma halalkaliphilum
ACCGGAATAGTTGTAGTTGAAGAAGTAATAATAGCCCTCTAGGTGACCTTCCATACCATCGTCAACCCATGTGGTTATCCTTGTGGCGTCCCTGGCGAAGAATTGTCTGTTGGTGGTGTCGATATTTACCCATCCCCTTTGGCCCTCGTTATCCACAAACTGCATCCGTATCCAACCGTGTCCGCCCCACTCTTCCAATACCCTATCGTACATTATCCCGAGTTCGATCCATGCGGGGATCCCAACCGCTCTTGCAAGGGAGATGAACAGGAAGGCCTGTTCGTCGCAGTCACCCTTACGTGTGTCCAGTGTCCAGAACGCGTGTTGCGGTAGGCCGGGGGCGCCTCGTTCGTACTCTATATTGTCAATGATCCAACGGTATATGGCCCTTGATTTGTCGTAAATATTATCCGAATCTGCGGTCAACTGTTCCGCAAGATCTCTGATGGTGGGATGGCTAGGTTCGATCATGACATCGAAATCGCCATCACCGTTCCTATCTATTCGGTTCCCTTGTCTATCAGTAACGTTCCACTGGTCCCGATTGTACAGGTCCTTCAACTCCTGGTCAATATCGTCCACGGTTCCGGAGTGTTGCGAACGGTAATCCCACTTCACGGTTCTCGTTTCCACACGGTATATAACCCTTATCTCCTCCGAGTCGCCCCCGTCCAAAGAGCCTTCCCAGAATATCCAGTCTTGTTCGAACCTTTCGCCCCGGGTATGGTGTAAACCCCAGTCGACATACTCGATAGTTTGTATATTCCTACTAGATATGTCCATGGGAACCGGTGTGTTAACAATGTAGTTTATATCCCTGTTCGTGTCGAAAGCGATGGTCCTCTCTATGGTGAAGGTTGCCTTTTCGGGATATACCGGTCCACCCCAGAACGGAGATAGTAAGTGATTCAAAGGTCCGAAGAGAAGCGCGATCAACAGAAAGGCTACGATAAGTATCACAACCCCTTTCTTCCATAATCTTCTTTTTTTAGGCGGGCTAGGGGGTTGTTTCTTTTGTATCTGTTTGGGAGGTGCTCTCTGCTGGGTGCTTCCGGGCGACCTTTTCGTGTCGCCCGTAATCACTTTATGGTCATCTACGGGATAGTATGTCTTTCTATGCTCCCGATAGAAAAAGTCATCATCATCGTTCATCAGTTATATTATAAGCACAACTTCTTAATATATGTTTTCACTCTTCAAATGCTTTCCTCGCATCTTTCATCCCCCGTGGTATGGTCTTAGGGATGATATCGTTGTATACGTAGAGCAACAGTACGGTAGCGTATACCGCACCCATAATCAGTAAGGAAAAGATGCGGACATCATATATGTCCACATCAGAAGGAGTGCTCCACACCATAGTCATCAGAAAACCATGTCCGCCGGAGATGATGAACGCCTTGAAAAAATAACTCCAGAACTCTCCTTTGTAGGAACCGTAACCGATGATGGCACCTGTTGAGCCGTGGATCAAGTTATAATTGTATGATAGTAATAATACCATGGCCACGACTCTTGCATTGATCTCTGTGAGCTCGGCAAAATACCCGTATATGAACACCATGGTCGAGGCCATACCGATACCCAATGCCATACCGTAAAAGGTGGCGTCGTGCTTCAGACGAAATGGTTTCCTGAGGAGTATTACAAATTTTATCAGTTCGATGAGGAAGATCAATGCCAGGGCCCATAGAAAATCGTATATGGGTAGATAAAGGGAAAATATTCCTATAAAAAGGCCTATTGCCATGCCGAAGGTTACCATGAACAGCGCCTTGTTGTCCTTAAAGTATCCCTCGAACTTGCCAAGTACGAAATACAGCAACACTATGGCAGGTCCGAAACCTATCAAGGCCATCACATTAATTACACTCATATGTCATCTCATCCTCAGGTTGTTGAAATATCAACCCAGGTAAAATTCTTCTAGGGTTGTATATTCCGATCCTTGACTTTTCAACACACTCTTTTTCAACCTTAGCTTGGTCACCTTCTGGGTTCCGAAGTCATGGTTGGCATAATCGTCGAGTACAGCTTTCAACCTCTGCTTGCTCCTTCCACCCTTAACTCGTGCCACCGTTAGATGGGGCGAGAAACTTCTCTTTTCCCGGGTAAAACCAAGGGGGACAAGTTCTTCTTCCACTCGATGGGCTATATCGGATAGTTCGGCATTCCTTTGCACTCCTATCCATATGACCTTCATGTAATCCATTTTCGGGAATGCACCCACATCCTTGAGTTCGATTCTGAAAGGCTGGTAGCTACCGACTATATTTCTTAATTTATCACTTATTTCGCCTTTTAAACCTTCCTCTATATCTCCAAGGAACTTAACGGTGATATGGATTTTTTCAGGGGAAACGATGTTGAGGCCAGCCCCGGTTTCACCGATACTTTTTATGAAAGCCCTGATATCTTCCGTCGCCTCGATGTCCACGGAAATAAAGCTTCGAAATGTCATATTTATGGAGAGTTCATGGGTTATTCTTAATTCTTTCGGGAGTCGGATTGTTCTATTTATGGTAAACTTATTTTTACGGTTTTTATCTCTATGTTTCCAAAACGCTTATACATGTGTACAAATTCCCTTGATGACAAACATTCGTGGGCCCATAGATATCGGCTCAACAAAACGTGTTCAGCCTATCGATGGACCCATTCCATCACCCACGTTCATTCGTGGGCCCATAGATCAGCTCGGAAGATCGCTGCCTTCGCAAGGCAGAGGCCGCGGGTTCAAATCCCGCTGGGTCCATCTCATTACACTCGATGAACCCATCGCGATTTTTCAAACACGAGGAATCTGAGATTCCTCTGGCTCGGGAATTTTTACAAATTCCCTCGTCCCGCTGGGTTTAAGAAAAATTTGGCCATTTTTCTTAGGCAAGGAGAATATGTAAATATTCTGTGTAGTGAGTTTACATGTGTAAACGAGCTATTAGAAAATTGAAAATTTTCTTATTGGTCCATTTTTCTTCGAAAAATGGTGGATTGGAAGCTTTGCTTCCGAGGGGCGAGTTTATTTTCGGAGAAAATCAATGGGCACAGAGAATGCGATAGTATTCTTAAGGATCACTGGAAAAATTTCATATTTTCCTTGGACTGCGAAAAGTTCTCCAGAACTTTGGCATTGTCCATCTTTCTCCGTAATAATGATGGACACAACCTCTGAATCCTCCGTAACATTTATTTACGTGTGTATCAATATGCATAACCTACGAAATACTCATTTAGGGGAATAAAAAATGCTGGATCACGAAACCCTCATGAGATCTATACGAGTATCGGCGGATACATACCCTGACAAGGAATCCTTCATACAGTGTCTCGAACAGACAAAGAGGATAACGACAGATTACTCGTTGATAGTCTGCATCGAAAGGACCATGGAATTTTTGGATTAAACACGTAACCTACGGTTTATCCTCACTTAAAACATATGCCTAGACCCCCCTCTCTCTCAAGAAAAATGTGGTAATGACATGAACGTGGAAAAAGGATGTCGGAATGCCGTGGATATCTGCATGGGCATATCGGACGAAGACAGGGTAATGATAATGTGCGATGACAATACATTGAACATCGGGCGAACATTGAGCAATTGCGCTTCCGAGAAGGCCAGTGAAGTACACATGTTCAACCTTGATTCGTGCGGTGAGAGACCTCTCCCTTCACTACCCGATTACATGCGGGAACTGGCGTTATCGTCAACGGCTACCTTCTGGACCGCAAGTTCACCAAAAGGGGAGTTAGAGAAGGTAAGGATGCCCTTCGTAAGTGCAGCTATAACCAACGGCAGGCACGCACACATGGTGAGCATAACCGAAAAGATAGTTGAGGAGGCCTTGTGTGGTGACTACAGGAGGATAGAACGGTTCACCAACAAGGTATACGAACTGGCCAGGGCTACTAAAGAGGTGCGGATAACTACCGAGAAGGGGACAGACTTGCGGGGGAGTGTTGATATATACCGGTGGGTTTCCTCCACAGGGATAATACGGGGCTTGGGACAATGGCACAATCTACCGGACGGTGAAATATTCACCACACCCTACAGCCTTGAGGGTGTCGCGGTCATAGACGGCACCATAGGCGATTACTTCGATGGAAAATTCTCTCTGGATGAGATAAACAAAGAACCCGTGGAGCTGCATATCGAGGGAAAGGATCCTTCACGACTGGTGGATATATCCTGTGATAACCAGGAGTTGAAGAACGAGATAGAGAGTTACGTTGACCAGCAACCATGTTCTAGAGGTCTTGGCGAACTGGGTATAGGCACCAACATATTCATTGACAAGCTCTGCGGCGTCATGCTCGTTGACGAGAAGTTCCCTGCCACCCATATAGCCTTTGGCGATCCTCTGGGTTCCATGACAAATGCGAAATGGAGTTGCCCCGAGCATCTTGACATGATGATACTGGACTGCGATATCTGGTTCGATGATACCCTGGTGATGGAGAAGGGTAAATATCTAATAGACGAGATGTGAGTGATGGGTGACCCATAACTGTTATTTTTCAAGGAACATCATCAGTAGGTGGTGGTCATATCAAGCATGCCCTTTTTACGGGTTAGATGATCGACACCCAGGAAAGAAAGGTACGACAGTCCAAGCAAGACCATGGATATAGCCATGGGGTACAAAACCACCTGGAGGGTGGTGAACTGGGCCATTACCTCCTCGCTCTCCGCCCCGAGTACCGCCCGCCTCACCAGGGAGAACCAGTAGGTTGACGGCAAGGCAAGTGAAAAACCTCTCACCCATTGAGGTAATATGCTCAAGGGGAATATGGCACCCGATAGTAGGTAAAATATGCCTGCAAGGGCCTCTCCCACGGCACCGCCGTGCCTGGCGGTCAGCATGTTTATACCCGAAAGTAAAAGGCCGGCACCGACGATGAAGGCCCAACCCACGAGGAAAACCGCTACGAGCAGCAACCAGTCGATACGGTAGGGTATCCTCAACAGATAACCCAACACAATGAGGACCATCAGGGCGAAACCGCTGAGCAAAAAACGCATGGCGGTCCTGCCGATGAGGTACTTGAAATAGGACATGGGAGAGATGTAGAGGTATTTGAGGACCTGGTAGTGTTCCCTGTCATCGTGTACCACCCAACCCACGAAGAACAGGGTCTGGGCGATGAGCATGAAGAAGGCGTTTCCAACGTAAAGGTACGCCAGGGAGCCGCCACCCATGTAGCCACCGGTAACAACGTAGAACATCGCTACCAACAGTAGGGCGGCACCCACCGGTCTCAAGATATTGTAAACCACGAACACAAGGGGTCTGGTCCAGTTGGCATCTATCTGGTACTGGAGCCACATGGAACTTTTCAGGGACATCACTGCCACCTCATGGTCAGCTTCCCGGTTTCCCTGCCCTTACGTTCCATAAAGGCGAGCAGCTGGCGTGCCATGACGAGCATGATCACCGCGGATACGCACAGTATGCCGAGTTCCAGCATGGGATCCAAGAATCCCCAGCCGGCAGCCTCGGGGAACAACAACTGTCTCATGGCATCCAATCCCAGGGTCAGGGGGATAACAGAGGCCGCCATGGCCACCGTGGGCCCCAGGGCCTTTACGGGAAAATTCTGGCCGGTGATGAAATAGATGGGTTCCTGGAATAGGGCGTTCATGTTCCAGGCCTCACGGCCCCACAGAAGGTACAGGGAGGCGAACATCATGCCCATCCCGTACATGGCCAGTAGTGTTACCATGAAGATGGCAACCAGGAGGAACGGGTGTGATATGACAAAGGATATTTCGAACACGAAAACACCTATGAATATGATACTCACCGCCCTTACCGTTGTCCCGAATATGCCGCCCAGGGCCATCCCCGCAAGTATGGACATCTTCGACATGGGGGCCGCCAGATAAAGCTGCAGATTCCCGGTCTCCTTCTCCCAGTAGAATTGGGAAGCCATACCCCATAGTACGTTCAACCAGTAGGTGGTCATCACTCCCCCCAGCACCACGAAGCCCTCGAACTCCTTCGGTGCGTTTAGGCTTCGATAGAAGTATATGAAGGCGGCGATGCTCAGCATGGGCAGCACCACCTCCCACAGCATCCAGGAGGGCTCCCTGAGAGCGCCGATTACCCGGGGATATGCCCTGCCCCTTACTGCCCGGAGGTTGAGCATTATGTTCATTCGAGACCCCTGCCCGTGAGTTTGACGAATACGTCCTCCAGGGTGGGCTCGTCCTTGTAAAAGGATATGATCCTGCCCCCTCTCGCCGTAACCCCGCTCAATACATCACTAACGGCGGAGTCGTCCTCCATCACAACCCTGGCTGATAGCATACCTCCCTCCTCCTTTGCCGAGTATCCCATCACACCCTTGGTACCATCAAGCCATCCGAGGTCGATCTCCGGTGATATCTCCATACCTATGGCCGTCTCATCCTGTATCCTTTTCTTCAGTTCCCTGGGTGTACCCAATGCCACTATCTCTCCGTCGTTGATGATGGCTATCCTGTCACAAAGCTCGTCGGCCTCCATCATGTAATGGGTGGTGAGAAGGACCGTCCTTTCCCCATCCTGCTCCAGCCACTCCTTCACGTACCTTCTTATGAGCCTGGAGGTCTCCACATCGAGGCCCAGGGTCGGCTCGTCGAGGAAGACTATCTTCGGCCCGGTCATGAAGGCGCGTATGATGTTGACCCGCTGTCTCTCACCCGTGGAAAGTGTACGTATCTTCCTGTCCGCAAGGTGTGTTATGCGCATGCGGTCTATGAGTGAGTCTATGCGTTCCTTGGCCACTTTACCGGGTATCCCGTAGAACTGGCTGAACATCCATAGGTTCTCCCTTACCGTGAGAAGGCCGTAGCCGGAATGCTCTCCCCCGGTGACCATGTTGATGATGGGTCTTATCTGTTTTACCTCCTTGGCAACATCGTGACCCGCGACCTTCGCATAGCCGGATGTGGGTAATAGCAGGGTTGTGAATATCTTGATCAGGGTGGTCTTGCCGGCGCCGTTGGGCCCCAGGAGACCGAAGAGCTCACCCTGACGTACGGAGAGATCCACCTCCTTCAGGGCTTCCACGACCTCGCCCTTGCTTTTGAATGTTCGTGTAAGTGATCTGGATTCTATGGAGTACACTCCGGGCAATTTTGAACGGCGGTTAATAACTTTTTGGAGGCTGTCCACCCGGTACACGGGATAATTTTATATTGTTTTGCCGGGTTCCGAGAGGGTATGTGGATCTATATCGAACTCATCATCGTTTTCTTTACCACGATGTTGGGATTTTTCGCACTCAAGAGTATCTTTTTTTCGTGGAGGCGGAAGAAGGGGCACTGGCGGGCCTTCAGAAAAACCGCCCGTAGATTGTCCCTCGAGGTCAAGGGAGGACCCCTTCCGGATTACGACATGCCGAACCTGTACGGTGATTTCAGGGGAAGGAAGGTCTATGTGCATCCGGCAAAACGCAAGGAACAGAATAGCACGGTTTACGGGGTGAGCAACGCCATAAAATTGGAGGGTGATATGGTGGTCACCTCGCCGAAAACAACTATACTGGAAACGTATATGGATACCCTGAAGGTACGTTCACTCGGGAAAGAGGGATTGAAGATAATGAGTCCGGTGAAGGAAAACCAGAAACTGGCGGGTGTGATCTTTACCGATAAGGCGGTGGAAAAACTGAAGGAGTTGGTGGATATGAAGGGGGACCTCTTCAGGGCACTGATCATGGAAAACGGCATATGCATGTTCAGTACTTACCGGATACCCGAGGATGAGGAGGAGATCGAATCAACCCTTGAGCTCCTTGCGGACATGACAGAATGCCTTGAATCCGAGGTCGAGGGCGAGAGCATCTCCAACATAAGATTTCAAAAGGTCTCCCGGGGGAGCAGGATGGTGACGGTGGAACTGGTATTGATGGGGGTCTTCACCTTGACCGGCATCCTGGCCCTATTCACCGTGCCCGTTGCCTTTTCATGGATCGCCCTTAATATGGGGATAATGCTCATCCTCGTTTCCGCCCTTCGTATCTTTACCATCGCTGAAACAAGGGGCTGGCTCCGGGGTTGAGGGTGATCACATCTTTCACCCCACGGGGCTGATGCCTATGGTGAGTTCCTTGCCATCTATGTTCCACTTTTTCACGTGGTCGCCTTCCTCTCCCTTTTTCAATGTTCTGGACAGGGTTTCCTTTTTTATATAATCGGCTAAATATTCGACCGAGGCCTCCATGGACTCGTCACCAAAGTAGCAGGTATCTATCTCCTGGGTGTAACCCAGGTCCAGCTCCTTCCTCATGGTCTGTATCCTTCTGACCACGTCCCTGGCCATGCCCTCCATGATGAGTTCATTGTCCAGGGTGACATCCACGAAGACCTCCAGGCCCGGTTCTCCGCTACGGGCGTATCCCTCCTTTACCCGCTCGTGGAAGTTTACATCCTCAGGTATCACCGTGAATTCCCCGAGGACGGTACTGCCTTCCTCCAACATCCTCTTCAACTCCCCGGGAGCCATGGCCTCCATGGCATCGGCCACGGCGGCGGCTTCCCCCTTGAACCTTGGTCCCAGGGAAGAGTAATTCGGGCTGACAACTGTTTCCACCATGGACGTGTTGTCATGGATTACCCTTACATCCTTCAGGTTCAGCTCGGTCATGAGGAGTTCCTTTAACCCCTCCACCGCTCTTCCCACCTCCGGGTCATCGGACACCACCACCATCTCCCTGAGGGGTTGACGTAATCTCATGTCCACTTGCTGCCTGGCATTCCTCCCCATTTCGGTTATCCTTATCACCGTGTCCATGTGGGACTCTATGTCTTGGTCTATGCGGGATCCGTGGGCTACCGGGTATTCCAGCAGGTGTACGGATTCCGGACCACCCCGTACGGGCATGATGATGTTGCGGTATATCCTCTCTGCCAGGAAGGGTGTGAACGGAGCGACCAGTAGTGTCAGGGTCTCCAGGGTCTCGTAGAGGGTATTGTACGCGCTCTTCTTTTCTTCATCCGTACCCTCCCAGAACCGTCTTCTGCTGGCCCTGAGGTACCAGTTGCTCAGCGAGTCGATGAAGTCCTCCAGGGCCCTTGCGGAGCGATGGGATTCCAGTACATCCAGGCCTTCCCTGACTTCATTTATCAGGCTGTTCTTTTTGGAGAGTAGCCACCGGTCAAGATGGTTCGTCGGTTCGTATTCCGATGGTTGAAAATCGTCTATGTTGGCATTGCTGGTGAAGAATGAGACGGTGTTGATGAGGGTATTCAAGGTCTTGCTTATCTTCTCCCGGGCAAGATCCTCGCTGAACCTTGTGGATTTCCATACCGGTGATGAAAGGAAATAAAGTCGGGTTGCATCCGCGCCTATGTCCTCCATCACCTTTCCGGGGTCCACGGCGTTGCCCTTTGTCTTGCTCATCTTCTCGCCGTCCTCATCCAGTATCAGACCCAGGGTGAGGCATTTGAGGTAAGCGGGTTTGTGGAAGAGCAGGGAATTGATGGCCAGAAGGCTGTAGAACCAACCACGGGTCTGGTCAAGGGCTTCGGTGATGAAACTCACAGGGAAGGCCTCGCTGAATTTGTCCTGGTTCTCGAAGGGATAATGGAACTGTGCGAAGGGAGCGCTTCCACTGTCGTACCAGCAGTCTATAACGTACTCCACCCTCTTCATGGTACCCGTACAATGTGGACATTTTAGTTCCACCCTGTCGACCCAGGGTCGATGGAGCTCGAAATCCGGCTCAAGAGGTGCGGTGGCCAGATCAGCCAATTCCTCTTTACTGCCTATGCATATCTCGTGCCCCTCGGGGCATATCCATACGGGCAGGGGGGTACCCCAGAAACGATTTCTGCTCAAGGCCCAGTCCTTGAGTTCGTCCAGGAAGTTACCGAACCTTCCGTGTTTTAGGTGTTCGGGTTTCCAGAATATCTCCCGGTTGTTGTCGATCAGTCTTTCCTTTTCATTAGACGTACGTATGAACCAGCTTTCGAGTGCATAGTAGAGCAAGGGCGAATCGCACCTCCAGCAGAAGGGATAGGTGTGGGTCACCCTGGCGGTCATGAGAAGGTCGCCCCGGGCCTCCAGGTCATCTATTATGAAGGGATCTGCATCCTTGACGAACTTTTGCTTGTAGGCGGATACCTCCTCCGTGAACCTCCCGGATTCGTCCACGGGATTCACCAGGGGCACACCCCGGGCCATGCAGAGTTCGTGGTCGTCCTGACCGAATGCGGGTGCGATGTGAACGATACCCGTGCCTTCGTCCAGGCTTACGAAATCCGCCCCGGTAACGTAATGGCTCTTGCCCTCGGGTACCACGAAATCGAAGAGGGGTTGATACTCCTTGCCCACCAATTCGCTCCCCTTCACTATCCTGAGCAGTTCGGCGTTGTCAAACACCTTTTCCACAAGTCTCTCCGCCAGATAGTACCTTTCACCCCGATAACTGACCAGTGCGTAGTCTATTTCTTCTCCCACTGCCAGCATGAGGTTTGATATCAAGGTCCAAGGGGTCGTGGTCCATGCAAGGAAGTAGGTGTCCTCGTCCCTCGCCTTGAATCGTACGTATATGGACGGGTCCTCCACCTGCCGGTACCCCTGGGCAACTTCGTGACTCGAAAGGGGTGTCCCGCATCTGGGGCAGTAGGGTACCACGTAATGGCCCTTTTCAAGAAGACCGTTTTTCCAATGTTCCTTGAGACTCCACCAGACACTCTCGATGTAGTTGTCGTCCATGGTTATGTAGGCGTTATCGTAATCTATCCAGAAACCGATACGCTCGCTCATCTGCCTCCAGTCCTTTTCGTACCTGAACACACTTTCCTTGCACATGGAATTGAATTTTTCCAGGCCGAAATCGAGTATCTCCTCCTTGCTCGCGATGCCCAGCTCCTTCTCCACCTCGATCTCCACCGGTAGACCGTGGGTGTCCCAACCGGCGATGTTTGGCACTATCTGATAGCCGTCCATGGTCTTGTAACGAAGGTAAACGTCCTTCACCACTCGCGTGAGAACATGCCCTATGTGCGGCAAACCGTTTGCCGTGGGGGGACCCTCGGTGAACCCGAATTTCTTTTCTCGTACGTGTGCCCTGGATCTTTCTGATATGCCGTGCTCCTCCCAGTAACGTATCACCTCCAGCTCCTTCTGTGGGAGGGGCGTTTCCTTGTCCAAGGCCTTAAACTTACCGCTGATTTCAGTCATCTAAAAAACCTCCAAAAACCATAGAACATTCACTGGGGGGAGGTGTCTCACTCCGTAATGATCATCGTGTATATGGTGGCCCAGTTCATGGTATGAATGTTAAGATGACCTGATATATAAAAGTTGCTTAAACCGTTCTATTAAGGTGTGCATTGTTGTACGGGAGTTTAACATATCGAAGATTCTGTACGTGTGATTCTCAATATGTTTGTTAGATCTATGACATCAGTGACCGCAGCGCCTCTTCCTCCATGAAGTGCAGCTCGCCGAAGACCACCATGCACTGCAGACCGCCGCCGAAATCGTGTTCACGTAGTGCCACGGGTTTCCCGACCAGGACCTCCGGTTCCCGGGAACCCACACGGGCGAGACCCGCCATCAATGTACGGTCTGTGATAACTCCTTCCCGCAGCTCTCCCTCCAGCATCAATAGTGCCTCCACCCCCTGGTTCACCGTCATGTATCTCTCGTTCTCACCTTCGATATCCAGCAATATCAACGTGTGCAAACCCATGCCTAGGTTCGCCTTGATGTGTTGATAGGGGCTGCGGGGGTAACTCCGCTCTCCCTCGAAGGGTAGTGTTACCGTTCTGCCGAACTTGTAGTGCATCACACCCAGGACCGAAGGTACGGCGGAAACGATGGATATGCCGTGGATTATCCCGGTAGATATCCCCCTCTCCATGGCACGAAGGCGAAGGTCCACATGGGTGGTGGCGGCCATGGAGTCGCCGGCGGTAAGAAAAGCTACACTGCCCTTCTCCGCAGCATCCAGGACAACATCACCGGACTCAACATCCTCCCGGGAAAGCACCGTTAACTTTTTCCCCAGGGCCGACTCGATACCCTCCACTGATGTGCCTGCAAGGCAACTGGTGTAGAACTCGGCGAATACCGTATCCGCATCCGCCGCCGCTTCCTTGCCCTTTACTGTTATATCCCTTTCGTCGTAAAGTCCGAGACCGATGAATATTAATTCTCCCAATGTAATCGCTCCTGCGTATGAGATGTTTGAAGGTTCCTAAGAGCAGAGGAGAAGAGGTTAGAAAAAAGCTTTTGGATGCCGACCTCCTAGATAACCGGTATAGGATAGGCAATGAAGACGACCACCTGCTCATACCGGTAAAGAAAAAAATTGCCGAAGGATCAGTCGACTACAAATTAGTGGATAGAGAACTGGTAGAAAGGGAGATGGAGATAGGCGACTACAGGAACATAGTGGACATACCGGAACCTTTGAGAGATGAACTACCGGCTTCCTACGACATCATAGGAGACATAGTCGTACTTAAGATACCGGACAGTTTACACGGATATAGGCGAGAGATAGGGAACGCTATCATCGAAAGCCAAAAGAAAGTTATCACGGTATTGGAAGACAAAGGTGTGACCGGAGACTTCAGGGTGAGGGACGTGGAACACATCGCCGGTATACCCAAAACCGTTACACTGCACAGGGAACACGGTATGGAGCTCATGGTGGATGTGGCAAACACGTACTTCTCGCCCCGTCTGGCTACCGAGCGCTGGAGGGTGGTGCGGCAGGTGTCCCCCGGCGAAACCGTGCTTGACATGTTCGCGGGCGTTGGCCCCTACAGCATACTCATCGCCAGGAACGTGAAGATCGAAAAGATCCATGGAATAGACATAAACCCCAGGGCCGTGGAACTGCTGGAGAAGAACGCCCATAGGAACAATGTATCCCATCTGGTGGAAGCGCATCTCGGGGATGCCAGGGACAAAGCACCCCGGATAGATGCGGACAGGGTGATAATGAACCTCCCGCACTCGGCCATGGAATTTCTCACACATGCCTTGAAATCCATCCGTGGGCAGGGTGTGATACATTACTACGAGATATTGTCTTCGGATGAGATAGAGCATAGAGGGCGATCATTGGTGGTTGATATCGATAGATACGGTTATGAGGCCGAGATTGAAGTACAACGGGTGGTGCGAACTTACTCCGCCTCCGAAGTGCACACAGCGTATGATATCAAGGTATACGGTTGAGGGTTCTTATGGTATCCACCCACAAACCCACGGTCTGCCGGAGTTTTTGATCAACATGGAACATCATATCCTATCTTGAAATAGCGCGGTTGACCATAGAAGTAAGGGTGGAAAAAGTGGTAACCCTTCCGGTGGTGAAGTTAAACCATCGGTACAAAATAACAACAGTGATCGCCATCACGGGCTAGGGATATGAACGCGCCGCCAACTCATCTCTCGGCCAGCAGCAACGTTCGGCCCCGGACCTCCACCACCCTTCCATGGACCTGCTGTTCCAAAACATCGACCACTGCCTCCATGTCCCTTTCGGGAGCGTTTTTGAGTATCTTGATCTTGAGTAACTTCTCGTCCTCGAGCCTCCGGGAAATTTCGGCCAGCATGTTCTCGTCCAGACCCTTTTTACCCACTAAAACCTGTGGTTTCATCTCCTGTCCCGCTTTCTTTGTTCTTTTGTCCTTCATGTAAATCACCTACCGTAGGGAAACCTGTTGATGGTACCGCATGCACTGCATCTTGTAACGAGTTTACCACGGTTCAACCTTATCCTGCAGGTCACACCGGGATGCAGGTACGAATAACATCTTCCGCATACACGTCTACGGAAGTATGAGGGCAAGGACACGTTATAGCGCATACCCATCTTTCGTGCCATCTCAACGTAACTGTCGGCCCTATCCAGTCTGCCCGACGATGCGGCTTTTATAGCCTCGTTGTAGAGCACGTCTATCCTTCGCCTCGCAACCTTACGATGCCTGGGTTTTACCATCTTGTGTCACCCATAAGGTCAAAATATATAAACCCCTCACCACAATTCTTAAATTACAAACAAATATTTTGGTGTAAGTATGAAACTGTACATAGAACTATATTTCGACAGCGAGGGTGGAAACCCCTTAAACGTCATCAAGATAATGAACGGTATGGGATTCGAACCCGTACTGGGTGATTTTGACTTCGCTGCCGAATACAAGACCCAGGAAGACTACCTCAAACTGGTGAGTAAGATATTCAACTCACTGAAGGGAACGAAGGTCCGATACCGACTGGTTACCAGAAAGGCGTAGATAATCCTTTATGATCTTGCCATGGTCAAAGGCCAAAGACGGTATAGCGCTCAACTCGAAGTAGTGCACATCATGGGCGTCGCTACCGCTTTTAAGCTCCCCTCCCACCGTGTGCAAGGAGAAAACTACGGATACAACATGGCCCCTGGGGTCCCTGCCCGGTTCGGAGTACACCCCTACAAGAAAGTCTATCTCGGTCTTCAAACCTGTCTCCTCTTCAACCTCCCTTACCACCGCATCCTCCACGGATTCACCGTATTCCACAAAACCCCCGGGAAGTGCGTGTTCGTCCTGGAATGGTGCATTTTTCCTTCGTATAAGCAGTATCCTTCCCCTGTCCACCACGATACCGTCCACGGTGAGTCCCGCTCTTCTGTACTCCACATCCTCGTGGGCCTCTCTCAACCGGTGGTAAACATCAAGCAATTCCCTGCCCGGCTCCGTAAGCTCGGTACCCCCTCTGTCCTCCCCTCCCCTCCGGGTGCGCACCAGGGGCTCACCCACGGCTTTCTCCATGGCCTTCACCTCACCCCAGGCATGGCGGTAAGACATGTTCATACCTTTCGCCGCCTCGGATATGGAGCCTGTGACGGCGATCAACCGAAGTATCCGTGCCCTGCCTTCACCCATCACGAACCTGTCTTTTTTCATGAGCCTGCACTTGCATTCCAGGTGGTACATGGGACACCGTATCGTACAGGAACATAAAGAGTTTAACGGAAAAAATATTTATGTGTATGTTTTGTTCCGGTCAAGGATATGAAATACTTCGCTTACGGCAGCAATCTGAGCACGGAGCAGATGAGGGACAGGGGGGTCACCTACAGTGAAAGCAGGTGCGCCGTGCTGAAGGGGTGGAGGCTGATATTCCCCATACATTCCCACAGGTGGAATGGCGGAGTGGCGGATATCAAGGTCGCCGGGCGTGATGACCTTGTGGAAGGGGTGATCTACGAGATAGACGAAGAGGGTCTTCGACAGCTCGACCATTATGAAGATAGACGGATCCGAGATGACATAGAGGTAGGTATGTACCGGAGGCAGTACATATGGGTGGGGTCCGAAGAGGGCATAGAAAAGGTTTTTACCTACGTTGTAAACCGTTCGGACGAGTACAAGGAGGTAAACCACCACCCACCTTCCTCCGGATACCTGGACACCATAATCAGGGGTGCGGAAAGCCACGGTCTGAGTTCCGATCACATCCTGTGGTTGAAGAGCATAGGACCCTGATATCTCAGCACTGGCTGAACCCGCAGTTGGGGCATTTGCAGCATCCCTCGCTGAGATACATCATGGAGCCGCAGTCCGGACATGCGGGGTTTAGGCCGTGATCCACTATCCTTTTTATATCGTTCTCCGCGTCCGGGTTATCCGTGGGAAGGCGTACCTGCTCCGCCCTGGGCTTCCCGTCTATGTGCCACCTCATGGCCTTCGCCATGGCGTCCGGTATGGAAAGTATCTTCTCCCCGTGGAGGAAGGTGACTTCGGGAGAGCGTATGCCTTCCAGCTGGCTGATTATCTCTTCCGTTGGCATGCCACTACGTAGGCACAGTGATATCAAACGTGCCAGGGACTCCGTGAATGATTGAGTGAAACCCCCCGAGCGACCTATCTGGGCGAATACCTCGAAAAGACCGTGTTCGTCCTCGTTTATGGTAACGTACAACCCACCGTAGCCCGTGGGTATCTTCTGGGTGGTACCCCTTACGACCGCAGGGCGTTTACGGGGCCGCATCTCGAATATCTCCCTGGTCGCCTTCTTGTCTCCACCCACCTCCATGACCTGCTCGCTCCGTGAGCCAGTACGATACACGGTCACCCCCTTGCACTTCAGATCGTAGGCGAGGTCATAAACCCGCTTGATGTCTTCTTCCGTTGTCTCATTGGGGAAGTTGACCGTCTTGGAGATGGCGTTGTCGACATACTTCTGGAAAGCTCCCTGCATCCTTATATGCCACTCGGGTTTTATGTCCATGGCAGTGACGAATATGGCCTTGAGGTCTTCGGGGACTTCCTTGATGGATGCCACGCTTCCCATATCGGCTATCTTCTGCATCAGCTCGTCGTTCAGTATACCCCTATCCCCTGCCATCTCCTCGAATACCGAGTCCGGCATCACCAATCGCTTGCCGTCCAGCACGTTCTTCACGTAGGATACGGCAAAGAGCGGTTCTATGCCTCCGCTGGTGTCGGCGATCATGCTGGTGGTACCCGTGGGAGCGATGGTGGTGGTGGTGGCGTTACGCATGGGCGTATCGTACCTTGACTTTTCCCAGTTTGGAAAATTACCGCGTTTTTCGGCTATCTTGCGGCTTTCAGCCTTGCTTTTACGCTGGATGAAGCCCATGACCTCTTCCGCCTTCTTCAGTGCCTTTTTGCTATCATAGGGTATACCGAGCCTGATGAGCATGTGATGCCACCCCATCACACCGAGGCCGATCTTTCTGTTGGCCTGTACGTGTTTGGTGATGGCGTCCTCCTCGCCGTGGTAGCCCACAACATCCGGGAAGTCGCTGGCATCCACCACGTTATCCAAAAACCTGACCGCCAGGGAAACCAGCCGCTCCAGTTTCTTCCAGTCCACCTCGCCGTCCGTTACACAGTGGTTCAGGTTTATGTGTCCCAGGTTGCAGGCCTCGAAATCCTCCAAAGGTTGCTCGCCGCAGTTGTGAACAACGACACCATTGGCCACGAATGAATGTGTCACCGGCTCGGTAAGGTCATAGACGGCTTCGAACCCGTCTTCTTCCAATCCGGTGAAACTGGCTTTGAAGTATTCTCCGTAGGGGTCTTCTGATATCTCACCCAGATATCCCTCCAATCTCTCTTGCTTTTCCACTGTCAAAAATCCCAGCTCGTCCCGGAATCTCGTCAGGTTGTCTTTGCCGATCACCAATTCGTGTTGCACCCCGCATCCCCGTATCTTATCCACCCCTTCATCGTCGGGCACGAGCTCGTCGTGTGCGTCTCGTCTTTTTACGTGTATGCGGGACGCGATACCGAAGTTCAGTAGCAACATTTGAACCTGTTCGAGCAGATGTATATCGCACCGGGCCAATCTAACAGAAATACCTTTTTCAAGAGTTCCCCGGAAACTTCCCTTCGCGGTAAATAGAGCCTTCAAAAATCCCCGCTGCATGGATTCGCTACCTTGGAATACTTCCTCGGGAACCTGATTTTTGTTGTTGACCAAGCCCAACACTGCACCCGTATCAAAATCGCCTTCTTTTCCGAAACCACCCTTTTTGTTCAGTATGTGTATTTGATCACCCACAACAAGATCCCTCGCCTCGGCCCAACCCTTATCGGTTTTTATCCTATGATTGTCTGTTAACCTGACACTGTATCCCTCTTCGGTATTCAATCTGTAGACGGGGCGTTCTCCGGTTTTACGTACACGGTATCCGGTGAGGGGATTGGTATCGTGCTCTCGCCTATCTATGACCAAGTCGATCTTTTCCCTACCGGCCAGGTCACCGATACGCTTCAATCCCTCGTATGTGTATACTCTGGTATCTGCGGGGAAGCATGGGTTTGTAGCATCTATATAATGTTCGGGATATTTCTCTACGTCGAAGGGGTTGTCCTTGTTTATCCGGTCGATGAATATGATGCCGGGCTCTCCGTTCTTCCACGCCTGATGCACTATCTTGTCATATACATCCTTGGCATCCAGCCTCCTCACCGTCTTCTTGGTGTACGGGTTGATAAGGGGGTATTTCTCCCCGTACCTTACCGCCTCCATGAACTCCTCGGTTATGGCCACGGATATATTGAAATTGTTCAGGGCCGCCTCGTTATCCTTTGAAGCTATGAACTCCTCTATATCGGGGTGTTGAACTGACATCACCCCCATCTGTGCACCCCTCCTCTTGCCCCCCTGCTTTATGGTATTGCACATCTCATCGAATACACGCATGAAGGAAACGGGACCGCTGGCAACCCCTCCCGTGGACCTTACCATGTCACCCTTGGGTCTCAACCTTGAAAACGAGTAGCCCACACCCCCTCCCGACTGGAATATCTTGGCGGCGTTCTTTACCTGCTGGAAGATGCTGTCCATGTCATCGTTCGGTGACAAAACGAAGCATGCGCTGAGCTGCCCCATGTCCAGACCTGCGTTCATGAGGGTGGGGGAATTCGGCACGAAGTCAAGGTTTCTCAGGGCGTTGTAAAATTCCTCCCTCTCTTCCTCGTAACTTCTATCGTCATCGTACTGCTCGTTCACCCTTGCGATGGCATCCGCTACCCTTCTGAAGAGCTGATCAGGGGTCTCCGTGACCTTTCCTTCCCGGTCCCGTTTCAGATATCTTTCCCTTAATATTACCTCGGCGTTCTCCGTTATCCCATCATCCGTCATGTTACTTACCTCTGTTGGAAATGGGGTATAGAAAAGGTGGGTTAAGAAACTTGCCATTTTTCGCCTGTTATATATGTGCGTCGGGGCTTCATTCATCGCCCTGAAAACCGACCTCGACGTACTCGATAACATCCATGAGTTTCAGACGGTTATCGCCGCACCAGCCGTTCACTTCCAACTCCACCGCCCTTTTCAGATCATATCCGGTAAGAGACATCTCCCGGGTAGGGTCAAGATACCACATCTTCTCCCCGGGGTTGTACCGACCGATGCGTCGGGCCACATCCACCCGTCTACGGAACTCGTCCTTATCGAGATAGGTGTCCGTGATACTGAAGAACGCTTTCCCGGGACAGCTGCCGGGGGGGTTACCGGCTGTATGCTCCGTCCACCTGCATTTATGATGATGACAGTAATCGCAGGCGATGATCTCCGAAAGGTTTCTCTTCAACATATTACCGGTCGGAGGTATACCCCCGGTCTCCAAAAAGGTTTTCCACTCGTATTCGATGCGTATCCGTACTTAAACTATATATCCGTGTACACGCATAAGGGTAGATTAGGACCATGACAACTGCCCACAAAGTAGATTACGGATATGCTAGGAACCAATATACAATCTTTTAACAGTTTAAACATTGTATACCACTATCAATATATGATAAGAGGAAGATAAGATGAACAACAGAAAAATTGTGTTTTTCATGGTGGACGATGAAGAAGAGTACCTTTATTTGATTAAGAATTATCTGGAAAGAGATGGGGAGAATATCGAGGTAAAAACGTACACCTATGCAAAAGATGCCTTGGCAGACTTGAATGAAACAGTTTGTCATGCTATCGTTTCCGATTACAAGATGCCGGGGATGAGCGGTATAGAATTTTTGAAGGAAATTAGGGGGAGAGGGGTGGACACACCTTTCATAATACTAACCGGAAAAGGGGACGAAAAAGCCGCAAGAGAGGCACTAAACCTCGGAGCTGACAGGTATCTTGTAAAGGAAGATATGCATAATTTGATAGCCAAGGACATAATCAACACTGCAAGGGGGGAATTGGATAAAAAGGCTGCCTTGAGGGCTCTCGAAGAGAGTGAAAGAAGATTATCTACATTAATGAATAATTTACCGGGGATGGTATATAGGTGTAAAAACGATGAGCACAGGACAATGGAATTCATAAGCCAAGGATGCCTCGAAATCACTGGCCATCAACCAAAGGATCTAATAAAAAACAAAGTTTTCAGTTACTCGGAATTGATACATCCCGACGATGTGAAATATGTGGAGGCCGGGATAGCGAACGCCACTGAGAACAGAATACCATTCCAGCTTACATACCGTATATTCTCAAGGAAGACCGTGGAAAAATGGGTTTGGGAACAAGGATGTGGTGTTTTTACTGCGGATGGTGACGTAAAATTTCTCGAAGGATTCATAACGGATGTGACGG
>JAFDTY010000011.1 GCA_019594055.1 Candidatus Haladaptatiplasma halalkaliphilum
ATCCTATCATCGAATTCCTGAATGAATACTCCGCAGAGATACACATTCGCATGATAAACCCCACTCGTGAGGACCGCAAAACTCTAGGGCTGCCGTTAGAATGATTTTGTCCCAAGGCCGTGTGTTAGGGAGCGAACACCGTGAGCGGACCAACCACAATGCTGACGCATTCTTGTAGTCCTTTTTTCTGCGAAAAACGGACTCGCCGGGATCTTTGTGAACACCTTCACAAAGGTAAGGCGAGGGAGCGAACACCGTGAGCGGACTCGCCGGGATTTGAACCCGGGTTTAGGGCTCCGGAGGCCCCAATGATATCCATTATAGCCCAGTAACCGGTGTGATCTTCTGGGTTGCTACATTACGAGCCCAAAAATGTTACTTTTTCTTGAACTCAGTGTAACCGCATTTACCGCAGGACACCCTATCCTTGTGGACTGCCAGGAATATCCCTTCACCACATTTGGGACAGCACCTTCTCTTCCGCTTTATCTTATCCCCTTCAATATCGTACAGCTCTCTTTTTATCATGAACCATCAACTCTGTAAATCGTTCCTGACGAGTATATGTTTCCTCTCGTACTTCAAGGCGTCCTTCTTATCGTTGTACAGCTTAGCATAGATCTCGGCCTCGTCCCTGCCAAATTCGGTGTTGATACTGTCGATGACGACCTGTTCCTTATTGAAACCGGTAAGTTCGGCTACCTTGGTCCTAACCGTCTTGCGCGTAGGAGTCGGTTCGCCCTTGTGGGACACTCTAAGGGTGAGTTCCCGCCTATTGAGCAACTTGTTCTCCTTCTCGCTTTCGATGTCGATCTTGATTTCCGTCATACTATCTACCTTATTCTACTTTTATCATGTTGTTGATTGCTTGCTGGCATTTTTCCTTTTTTTCCTGATCTACAAGATTGATGATCATGCCCTTAGATGGTATCCCGTATATTACTATTCCCCCTTCGGGACACAACATTATGGAGATAATGGATAGAAGGTCCTCCTCCCCATCCACCATAACGAGCACGGGTTCGGGGGTGTTCAAGGCGTCTCTTATGGCATCCCATGCATCACGTGTGATCATCCCCGGGGGGTTGACGACCCTGACTTTTTTCCCAGGGTATCGGATTTCATGGGTGTAATCTCCTCTTCTTGTCTTGTTGTCTATCACCCCCACATCGGGTGTCACACCTTGACGATACAGCACCTCGGTCACCACATCGCCAACGGCAACTATGGGGCGTTTGCTAGCATATTCGGTCGGAAGGTCACCGGTTACCACCTTGCCCAGTTCTATCCTGAGGTCGCCTCTATTCTCTTCCCTGAGCACGTAGCCCTTGCCGTGAAATTCCATAGCGCACATAAAAGTTATTCTCTGACCTTGAGGGCAAACTTGCCGTTGGTGTTGATGCCCATCTTCTTGGCGATGTCGGAATGTTCATGGTCTATAATGGCCAGGAAACCTTGCCAATCCCTGGAGAGATCCCCGCCGCATAATTGGCATTCGTTTGCCTCCGTGAGGGCACTGCATTCTTTGCATGCTTTGAACCTTTTTACCATCTATGATGCCTCCATTTCCTCTTCGATCCATTCCATTTTTCCCAGCCCCTGCTGTCGCATGGTAAGGCCTATCTTGCTTTCCCTGGGACTCCGTTGGTTGACGCTCATGGTGACTATCCTGGCCCTTATCTTGTCGCTGAGTCCCAACTCCTTGTTGGACTCTTTTCCACGTAACCTTTGGTTCCCTAGGTTGATATCTATCTTATCGTTCATTATCTGGCTTATGTGCAATAGGCCGTCCAGAGGTCCGAACCTTATAAATGCACCGAATTTGAGTACCTCGCAAACGTATCCCAATACTATCTCGTGCTCCTCGAGTTCGAAAATGAGGGCGTCGTATATTATCTTCTGGAATATCCCACCGTCACCGTGGACCACCTTACCGTCACCGTCGCGTCGGATATTCAGGGCCATTATTATCAATTTATTCTTACCGTCGATGGTGCCCTCAAGGGTTTCCCGGGTAATATCCCTGGTAACTTCATCAAGGTTCTCCGATAATCGGTGGGGTGGGATCCTTATGGTGTCCTCTTTCTGCTGTAGTACATACATCTATCTCACCTACAGGAATATCCCCAGTCCATACGTTGCTATGAAGCTGGCAAAAACCAGTGAAACGATGGACATCAGCTTGATCAATATGTTCAAAGAAGGGCCCGAGGTGTCCTTGAACGGATCTCCAACGGTATCTCCCACAACGGCGGCCTTGTGTGAATCCGAACCCTTGCCGCCGTGATGGCCCTGTTCGATGTATTTCTTGGCATTATCCCACGCACCGCCTGCGTTGGCCATCATTATGGCAAGGACGAAGCCCGTACCCACCGCGGCGATGAGGAAACCGCCCAAGGCAGCGGGACCGAGTATGAAGCCTACCGCCACCGGGACCACTATGGCCAGCAGCCCTGGAACCACCATCTCCTTAAGCGCGGATTGGGTGCTAAGGTTGATAACGCGCTGATAATCAGCTTCTGCCTTACCCTCGATTAGTCCCGGGATCTCTTTGAACTGTCTCCTTACTTCTTTGACTATCATAAAGGCTGATTTTCCTACGGCTTTCATGGTTATCGCACAGAATATGAAGGGAACCATCGCACCCAGGAAAATGCCCACCAGTACCGGCGGTTCAAGTATGCTGAAATCTCCGACCGTCAGACCGACCTGTGATGCGTATGCGGCGGTTAGGGTCAGAGCGGTCAGTGCCGCCGAGCCTATGGCAAAGCCCTTGCCGGTAGCAGCCGTGGTGTTGCCCAGGGAGTCCAGGGCATCGGTTCTCTTCCTTACCTCGGGTTCCAACCCGCTCATCTCCGCCAAGCCTCCGGCGTTGTCCGCTACGGGGCCGTAGGCGTCCGTGGAAAGAGTTACTCCGAGTGTGGACAGCATGCCAACGGCGGAGATCGCGATGCCGTAAAGACCTGCAAGTGTAAATGAAACGAGAATTGTTACCGAAACGATTATCACAGGGAAAAGAGTGCTCTCCATCCCGCTTGCTATACCCTGAATAATGAAGGTGGCGGGGCCGGTTTCCGTTGATTTCGCCAGATTCTTTGTGGGTCCGTACCTGTCAGATGTGTAGTACTCGGTGAAATATCCTATCAGGGAACCTGCCACAAGACCAGCCACAACGGAGCCCCATATCCTCATATAATGGTTCGGAGCGAGTAGATAGACTATGACGAATGAAAGTATGGCTACCATCACCGCTGCACCGTAGGTACCTAGTCTGAGAGCGTTGAGCAATGCCTGCTGGGTGGCGTCCTCCTTTGTCCTTACGAAGAATATGGCCGCCATTGAGGCCACTATGCCCGCTGCGGCTATGAGCAGAGGAATGGCAAATATTTCCAGGCCCATATCGTCCACGGGGCTTGTGAGTAAAGGTGCCGTGGTCGCCATCCAGCCCAGGGCAAGAGCAGCGATGATCGAATTCGTGTACGATTCGTACAGGTCGGCACCCATCCCCGCCACATCCCCAACATTGTCTCCAACATTGTCAGCTATAACCGCAGGGTTCCTGGGGTCATCTTCCGGGATGCTCGCCTCCACCTTCCCGGCTAGGTCCGCCCCCACATCGGCAGCCTTGGTGTATATGCCTCCGCCCACACGGGCGAAAAGTGCGATAGAGCTGGCACCGAAACCGAAACCGGCTATGTAGGTGAGGGTTGCCCCTAGGTCGTCGGTGAGGAAATTTGTTATCAGGAGTACGGCACTAAGTCCCAGAAGACCGAGGCTGACCACTGACATGCCCATGACCGCCCCGCCACGGAAGGCGATGCGAAGAGAGGTATCGAGACTCTTCCTCGCTGCATGGGTCGTGGGTGCGCTGGAGTTAGTTGCGGTTATCATCCCCATGTAACCCGCGGTGGCGGAAAGTGCGGCGCCTACAATAAATGCAAAGGCGGTATAGGGGGCATTGCCGTCCGATATATCCATGACCGCTAACAATACCGCAACCACAGCGACGAAAATTGCTATGTATTTGTATTCCGTCCGTAAATATGTCCTGGCACCTTCCTTGACCTGTTCGGATATCTTCTTCATCAGGTCCGTACCACGGTCCTGTTTGGATATGAACCGGGTAAAATATCCCGCTAGAAGTATTCCGAGCAAAGACGCCAATATCGCTACTATTCCGTAATCTATTCCGTTCATATGGATAACACCTTATGGGAGTTGACAATATGGGTTAGTTTATATACTTTTTCATGCCCCGAACCCAACATGATACAAAACGGATTTTCCCAAATCCGTCACCTTATTCTCCATCCCGGGGTTCGCGAGTAAAACACAGTCTCGGCAGAAACCTTTATTAGAAAATAGTTCTATGATAATAATGTACAGGTCATATATGCGTGGGAAATTGTCCGTGGAATGGAATCTGAACGGGGGTAAACACATCGAAGAAGGTGTGTTTTTGCATAGTGGAGGTTGTTTGCGGTGATGTTTCCAGATAACGCAATGGAAAGATTTACCATCGTATGGTTATCAATATTACTGTCTATACAATTCATGGCCCCCATGACTTTAGCTGCTCCTGTGGTCTGCAACGTGAACATACACGAAAGCCCACATTCGACCACCACGTACTATCTCGGGGATGTAATAGTTACGCCGCCCTACATGGAACTGAGCACATCGCCCGGAGATACCGGGACCACAGATAACTGGACCGTTGGAAGCCCGGGGACATATACCTTCGCACACGCGTGGGCAACCGAGCCTGTCTTAGAGAACATATTCGTTCACGGGCGATGGAATTACACCGTTTATGTGGAGAAGTCGGCTGATACCGGGTTCGATCCTACGCTACGAGGGGACATCTACACCTACGATGGTTCGGATGAATACCTTTTACACCAAGGTACCGCAAATGTCAGCATAGATGTACCAGGTATCGTCGAGTATCGATGGTACGATGATGTACCCGAACCGGCTGTTGTACAGGAGGGCAGCATGATAGTCGTCAAGTTCGTGCTGGATGCCTCGGGTGCCCACGAACTCGAGTATATGGACCAACCGGAAGAACTCGACATGCGGAGGGGAACGGTCACCGGTTATCCCGAGAATGCCACAGAAGGTGATGTTTTTACGTTCACCGAAGAGAGCGTTGAAGTGATCAACGAGACCAGATATTTCAGGGGCATACCCGACGAGGTAGACGTTAACGGCTTGACGGCCTATTTCCTCGGAACCGAGCAATCGTACCAAACACAGGAATCCGAGTCAATGCAAACCGGTAGCGTATATTATTGGGGCATCAGAGCATGGGTAAGGCATGAGGATGGAACAGAAACAGAGATAACGGAAGGTGATGCCGTTGCAGTCGTGTTTAGAGATGAACAAGGTGAAGGATACCAGACATACACATGGGACTGTCCCGAAACACCACTATCTCCAACGGACTCCATCGTCGTAAGGTTGTACCAGGAGCGGGCCAACGATCCACCTACCGAACTGGTCGCGACCTTCACCACCGAACCATTGGGGGCTTCACAGCTGGATGCCGCCACATGGACCATAAACTACTATACCAAACGGGACAATCAACCGAGCGGTAACGGAATATATTGGGGTCATCCCGACCACGACACGAGGATAGAGGGGTTCCGATGGCGAGCCACCGAGGGGTATGTACTGGACGCGCGAATGGAAATCAGGGATATACCATCAGCACAAGCACATACTCTTGAATACAAGATAGATACCGATCAACCGGAATTCCAACTGAGGATATCCCATGACGGCGGTGCAACATACGATAGGATCATCCAGGAAGAGATGTCCGCAGGTACCTTCTCAAGGGCCCTACAGCCGGATGAGATAAGCGGAGGTACGGTGTACCTGCAGATGTCGGATAGGGGTATCGATGATAACGAACAGCATTCGGTCGACATCGACCACGTACGGGTGCGCACTTCCGACAATATTACACTGTACTGGAACTATCCTGTTACTGAGTATGCAAGTAATCTGGAGTTGCCGACGGTAACCTCCGAGACCTTCATCGATTACATATCCATCGTCGACAGCCCCAACACTGGTGCAGATAACATCACCGATAGGGCCGTTGACGCTTGGTTCCGGATAACGGGCTACGCCGCGGGTTTCAACCACACCCATGGTTACATAGGTGACCTATCCGTGAACTGGAGCGTGGAGAACCTAGACGGTGCGGATGCATACACCGATCCTTTGGAGGGAAATAACAGTACATTCCGTGCCAACGGTGCCGGCGGTAGAGTTTACTGGAACGCCAGCTACTACTACGACGGTATCTGGTACAACGATTCCGTTCTTTTCACCATATATCCGCCGGGAGGCCCGGAGATAACCGATGTGATGGCAGAGCCAGACCCTCAGATAGCCGGAGGAAACGTTAACATATCTTGCAGAGTGAGTTCGCCGGAAGGGGTCTCCGGGGTCTGGGTCAATATCACATATCCGGACGGCAGCCACACCAATAACTCCATGGAATTCGCTCCCGCCGACGGATGGTATCTGAACCACAGTTACCATAATATCGGCATACATCATTATTCCATACTGGCAACTGACGACCTCGGCCAGTGGAATATATCTTCCGGACACTCATTTCGTATAGATCCGGGAGAGGTAGATCACCTTGAATTCCATGTTATCGATTCACCCCGGATAGCGGGACAGGCATTCACCATAACAATCACCGCCCGGGACGGATACGGTAACGCTGCCACGGATTACACGGGAATCGCTGTCTTGGCCGATACCACAGGCACCATCGCTCCGGGAACCACCACCGGGTTCACTGAAGGTATTTGGACCGGGCAGGTAACCATTCACACTGCGATGGACGGGGTGAGCATCACCGCCACCGACACCCTGGACCCGGGCATCACCGGTACCAGCAACCTCTTCGATGTTGTATCGGGCACCGCCCATCACTTTGTTTTCGATCATATAGCATCTCCTCAAACAGCGGAAGTACCTTTTTCCGTTACCGTGACCGCCCACGACGAATATGGTAATGTTGCCACCGGTTACACCGGTACCGCCACACTGAGCGATACCACCGGCACTATCCAACCCGGGACCACCACCGCATTCATGGATGGCGTATGGACGGGTGAGGTTACCATCGCCACCCCTTCGGACGAGGTGAGCATCACCGCCACCGGTACCGTGGATCCGGATATTACCGGTACCAGCAACCTCTTCGACGTTGTTGAGGCAGGAACAGTGAGTTATTTCGGATTCCATACGGTAGATTCGCCCCAGATAGCCGGTGAACCCTTCGTCATAACCATCACCGCCTTCGATACGGACGATAATATCGATACGGGATACACCGGTACCGCCACACTGGGCGATACCACCGGCACTATCCAACCCGGGACCACAGCTCCGTTCGTGGAAGGCGTATGGACGGGCGAAGTCATCATCACCACTGCATGGGCCGGCGTCACCATAACCGCACAGGATGGTAACATATCGGGTACGAGTGACGAGTTCGATGTGGAGCCCGGATCCGTACATACGGTACAGATCAACCCGACCGGGCACCAGACGGTCACAGCCGGCGAGGGTTTACAGTTCGTTGCCCATGCATTTGATGAACACAACAATCTTATAACGGATGAGACCACGGATTTCACCTGGAGCGGGGCAAGCGCGAGCGGTCTTTTCTATGGAGAAATAGCCGGAGATTACCAGGTCACCGCGGCCTATGGGACGGTCACTTCGGATGTCACCACCGTTACCGTGGAGCCCGCCGTGGCGACAACCATAGATATTAACCCGAAAGATGAGGAGCTTCAAGCCGGACATTATATCGAGTACCATGCCGAGGCATCGGACGTTTACGGCAATACGTTCGATGTGACTGAGAACACACTTTTTACCATTGACCAGGAAGCCGGAGGCGTTTGGGACAGAAACGTGTATTCATCCGAGCTCGCCGGAACGTGGACAGTTACCGGATTCTACGGTGAACTCGAGGACACCACAACTCTTACCGTTCGACCACCCAGTGTTGACCGCATAGTCGTACTACCTGAAATTTCCACCGTGGAGGCGGGAGAGAGTGAGACCTACATCGCGGAGGCCTACGATGAGTTCGGCAATTATGTTGCCGATGTGACCGCCTACATGAGTTGGGAGATAGAGGCGGATGCGGGAGGCGCCTGGGACGGGAACGTGTACACCTCCGAATTTTCAGGTGAATGGACCGTTACCGCCACGTACGGTATGTCGAGCACCACAGCCACCTTGAACGTACGCCCGGGTGCCATAGAACATATCCTCGTAGAACCCAAGATATCGACCATAGCAGCTGGAGCCAGCCAGGAATACACCGCAGCCACACGCGACCGTTTTGGGAACTTTATAGATGATGTGACCATCTTCGTTGTATGGAGCATAGATGAAGGCGCAGGGGGAAGGTGGGAGCTCAACCTATACACTTCATGGTTCACAGGTACATGGACCGTTACCGCAACCTACGGACCCTTCGAAGATACCTCTGTCCTCACCGTGGAACCCACAGACCTGGACCCTTCGAGGTTCGAGATATTCATCCTATCGGGTAACGAACAGGTCAGGACCGCGGGAACGCAGTTGGACGAACCTTTCGTCGCGGTGGTAAGGGACCAATTCGGAACACCGGTGGGAAGAGGATGGAAGGTATGGTTCAACATCACCACCCCAGGATTGAACGGTGACGCCGAGTTGAGCAGAAGCTCACCCGTATTGACTGACGATAACGGTACTGCCAGGATATCACTCACCCTGGACAGCGCGAGGGGCAGGAACAACGTTACCGCACAGATATCGGGAACCGAGGGATCGAAACAGGTGATATTCCATGCTACGGGTACGTTACCGGAATTTAGAATAGAACTTTCAGTGAACTCCAGGAGACTGACATCGGGTGACGTTGCGGTCTACACCATACGTTACGAGAACACGGGCACAGAAAACGCCCCCAACATATGGATATCGCTGGAGATAGACGGGTTACTCACCTACGTGAGTGACACCAGTGATGAGACACCTGTTGCCGTAGATGGTAGGTACACATGGCATTTTACCGATGTGGGGATCGGGGTGCATCGTTTCGATGTGGTTTGCAAGGTTGCAGAAGAGATACATACAAAACATGTTATATCCAGTCACGCGACACTGGAATATACCGATGCCCAGGGACGGATCATGCCCGAGGTAACATCACGAGATGTCACTTTGATATTGGATGTTACCATCTGGGACAAGATATTCTGGCCCTGGCCCCTGATACCCCTGGTACTCTTGATACTCGTTATCTTCTGGCACTTTTACAAGAAGATAGAGATCGAGCAGGTTTTCCTCATATACGGTTCGGGCCTACTCATCGCCCATACCTCGAGAAGCGAGAGACTTCGCCTTGACGAGGACATATTCAGCGGTATGCTGAGTGTTATCCAGGACTTCGTCAGGGATTCGTTCCTGGAAGAAGAGAACTACGGTATCAAACGACTGGAATTCGGAGACAGGAGGATACTGGTAGAAAAAGGCAGGTATACCTTCATGGCGGTGGCCTTCAAGGGCAGGGTGGTGGGCGCACTGGAGAGGAGAATGGAGTCCGTGCTAAGGGACATAGAGCATAAATACGAGGACATACTAGACGGCTGGGACGGTTCCATCGATGATATGGAAGGTGTCGAGACCGATCTGGAAGAACTGTTTTAAACGGTTTATGGCGATGGATTAATATACCCTTGCATACCTATACCCAAACGCCTGACTCAGAAGGTCGCGGCGAGAACGCAAGTTCTGTGATCCGCGATGCAAGGGCCAGGCAAGGGTCCTGTTGGGTCTCCTAGTGATATGGACGAAACGTCCGCAGATGAGCGTGGAACAACCCCAGGATCGTACAAGCCCCTGACCAGAGTCAGGAAGGGGAGATGGCTGTTGTGCCATACCGTGAACCCTACTGTTACCGTCAGGGGACATACCCTTACAGGCATCATCCATGACAAAAAAAATACTGAAATGCCCCAAATGTGAAAGCAACAACGTGGTACCGGAGGCCGGATTCGTGACGGGATACAAGTACCACTGCATGGATTGTCATTACAGAGGTGTACTCATACTGGAAGTGGACTACGAGGAAGAGTGAACTACACCACCCTACGTGACATAGCTTCCTACGATCACAATGTGTGTTCTTGTATGGCAACGCCTGTTTGTTGTAGAGCATCAAAAAAACGTTGATAGGCTTTCCACAAGTCATTCTGGGATAGGTGGCGTGACATCATATTTATGGAAGAGTTTCATCTCTATCCGTCTCACTACCACAATCTCCACATTCATATGTCCTCTTATGCATCGGCATATCCTGTTCACATCCCATATGCTACATCGTTTTGAGGTCTTCCTTTCATCGATCTCTACCAGCCTCTTGCCTACAAGTTGTGCCTTGTAGGTCAGAAATCTAACAAATATTCCAATGTGTTCTGTGTAGTGGTGTGGTGTGTGCAGTCCTTTCTGGTATCTGTTTTGACTGCACACCTCTTGTACGGATAGATCGCCGGCTATGAGGGTGTTTGACCTTGTATTATCTACTATCTCTCTGCTGAGTTTATGCTGAAAGTCCTTCATCTGATCACACGTTGAAATAGGCTTTAACCCTTACATTAAATAGGTAGAATAATATCAATATGCCGACGAACGTTCCAAATCCTACGTTGATTAAACCTATAAAGGCCAATATTATCGCCCCATACCAAGCCCATTTAAGACCGTTCCAAAGACCGTAAGCTACGGCGAAGTTGAAGATGGCTTGGATAAGCAATATAGATAACCCGATGGTTCCAAAGATTTGAGGAAGAGTCGAGATAGTAGGAAATACCATCCCCCCCAAGCTTAAAAGTGCACCGAGCACTAAAAAACCGGTGATAACGGTAACCCCTGTAGGTCGATCGATCTGTGTTTCCATTCCATATACGTTGTATAGTGTCTGGTTCTCCATTTTCTTAAGGCCCATATTATATCTGCAGCATGGGCATACATCATCATCCCTTTGTCCACTAACCTCTACCGGATTACCGCAGTTAAAGCAGAAATCGAATTCATCGCTTTCAAGAACATAAATTATGTTCTTGAATTCATAGTGATAATTATCTGCGGTCTTCTTGAAGCAATAATGGTGATATTTTATAAATCCGAGAAGGATGAGGGCCATGATTATGGTGATAGGATATATCCCTCCATAAGCTGAAATGGAAACGACTAAAAGAAGGGGGAGATACATGATCAAAATGGCCAATATCGTCTCACCTAGAAAGCTGTAATTCACCGTTATATCATTTATACCCATCTGGAGTTCGGCCGTACCTTTTTTATCGTCTTTATATGACCACCAAGAACCAAATTCTACCTTCATGTGGTTGTCATCTACATCTTTAACACCAAACTCCGGATATCTAGCCAATTGATCGAATAATCGATGCTTGATCTTATTGGGCGGCCCATTTAGTTCTATCTTTTTGCTAAACATATATTCAGACTCCCCTTAGAACTTTATCTGATATTCAACGTGCTGAACAAAATGATATTGAAGCGCATACACAGAGTGTCTTACTTTATCGAGGTTATACCCCATGGTTGTATGGAAGTATAACATATTATAAATAGCTTCCCCAGCGATAGCGTAACTTTCATCTCCCAGCCGAGTAAAGGGGACTTCTCGTAACAAGCAGTTAACTCACGCGAACATAACCTGTTTTCTTATCCCCCTTTCGGGTGAGTTGGAAAGCACCTTTTCCATGGCAAGAAGGAACTGTTGCATACCGATGACCTCGAGACCTTCCCTCAGGGAGAGCATACCGGCCTCGGTGGTGATCGCCTTTATATCTGCTCCGCTGGCGTTCTGTGTCCTCGACGCCAGAAGGTCAAGGTCGACGTCGTCATCCAGGGGCATCTTCCATACGTGTATCTCGAAGATACGCTTTCGTGCATCCCTGTCAGGCAGGGGAACCTCCAGTATCCTATCGAACCTACCGGGTCTTAGTAGCGCACTGTCAAGAAGCTCCGGCCTGTTGGTCGCCCCCATAACCTTGATGTTGCTGATGGGGTCGAAGCCGTCCAATTCCGCAAGGAACTGCATCATGGTACGCTGCACCTCACGATCTCCTGAAGTGGCCTGATCAAGGCGTCTGGATGCAAGAGAATCCAATTCATCTATGAATATTATGGACGGAGCATGTTCCTTTGCCATGGCAAAGAGTTCCCTGACCATCCTTGCCCCTTCGCCGATATATTTTTGCACCAATTCGGAACCGACCATCTTGATAAAGGTCGCGTTCGTCCTGTTTGCAGCCGCCTTTGCGATGAGAGTTTTTCCCGTCCCGGGGGGTCCAACCAACAGTACACCCTTGGGGGGTTCGATACCCATGCGTTCGTACTTCCCGGGGTAGAGAAGTGGTTCCTCTATGGTCTCCCTGACCTCTCTTATCTGGTCCTCCAAACCACCGATATCATCATAGGTTACTTTCGGCTTATCGATTATCTCGGCGGCCATAATATGAGGATCGATGGAGGGTGGAAGTTTCTTCACTATGGAGAGAGTTTGTTTGTTCATGGCCACCCTGGTACCCGGGGTCATTTCGGAACCTGCAAGATAATCGGCCACGGAAACCAGAAAATCCGGACCTGTTGAACTCTGGATGATCGCTCTACCATCCTGGAGCATCTCCTTTACCGTACCCACTATCAGGGGTGGTTTTTTCAGACTGACAAGTTCTTTTTTTATTTCTTTTGTTTCTCTCTTCAGTCTTTCCAATTCCCTTACTATGTAATCCCGCTCGCCCCCGAACTCCACTTCCATGAGTAACTGGTCATGCCTTCTCTGCAACTCTTCTATACGTCTCGTTAAACCCTGTGAAGACTCGCTTAGGTCCTCTTCCGTCAAGTAACCACCATAGAGTAATATTTAGGTTGCATGGTTGATAATAAAAGTTTTGGTCTTATTCTCATCAGTTGCCCACCAGTTCGTGGAGCCTTTTCAGAGCGCAAAGCCTTTCCCTTTCATCTATCTCGGCCATTTCAAGGGCTTCTTCCATGGTCCGGATGGTGGAATCGTAAACTTCCCTGTCCACGGGAAAGGGGGTTCCGTCCTTACCTCCGTGGGCGAAGCTGTATTTCACAGGGTCTTCCCAACTCGGTTCCGTGCCGTATACCAGGTCGGAAACCAGGGCCAGGGCCCTTAACTTCTTGGGGCCGATACCCTTCAAACTAACCAGCTCTTCGTAATTTTGTGGCTGTAACTCGTATGCCATCCTGAGAGTTTTCCAGCCTTCCTTCCCTATGTCGATGTCAAGGACCTGGTGCCGCCTGGGCATGGTCATGGACTTATGATCGAACCGTTGTAGTTTGGTCTGCCCATCTGGGGTAAGGTAGCGTCTGATATGTTCGGGGTCATCGTTGATCAGATCCACGGAAATCTTCCTGGTCTCCTCGCTCTTGGCGGCGGTCATGTCAAGTACACCGTTACCGATACTGTCGCAGCACACCCCCTGGTGAGGTTCCCGGATAAAATCGATACCGGGATCGTGGAGCCAATGATATCTCCTCGCCATCCTCGTCTCGGGGCGCATGCCCTGCTGGATCACACCCCATTTACCTTCCTCGGTAACGATAAAGGAATGGTGATACAGTTGATATTCGTCCTGTACACAGCTGTTGTCCACCTTCGCCGCCATGCGGGACGCGTAACTCAACATGTCCAGCCGAGATGTGCTCAAGGAAAAAATCTCTCCCAAGGTCTCTATCTCCAGGGGTGTGCGAAGAGCGGCCTTACCCTTACCTCCAAGGACAGCCACACCCAGTTCTCCGGGGTCCAGTGCCGCCTTGAGGGCGCCGCATGTGGTGGTGGTCGTCCCGCTGGAATGCCAGTCGAAGCCTATGGTACAGGAGAGTGATTGGAACCAGTAGGGGTTGGTGATGCGTCTCAGGAATTCGTCCCTACCGTATTCACGAACGATAATTTTTGATATGGCCCCGCTTAAGTCAACCATCCTACGAAAAAGCCAGCGAGGTGCCTTTCCCCCGTGAAGGGGAAGGTCCGCTCTGCCCGTCATCTTCATGGTTACCGACCATGCAATTGACTATTTATACCATGCCTCAAGGGTTATGTGAAAGTGGTTTTCCCCGATTTCAATCCGTGTAGTAATATTTTCCTTCATCCTTCTGCTGGCGGTCCAGCCTGGAATCCGTCTTGTTCACCCGCGGCCTGTTGGTGTCCGGGTCACGCCTGAAGGTTATCTCAACCTCCTTGAGGAATCTGTTCATCCCCTCCTTCATCTCGTAGGGGCCTTGACCCTTTCCATGAACTCCGGGGGTGCCGGTAAAGTTCATTATCATGTCCGATACGTAATCGATGAAATACACGTCATGGTCCACTATCAATCCTGCCTTGTCGGTTTTCTCCATGAACCTTCTTATGGCCCTTGCTGTCTCCATCCTCATGTTGGAATCAAGGTAGGCACTGGGCTCGTCTATGAGATAAAGATCCGCTTCCCTTCCCAGTGAAAGGGCTATAACCACTCTTTGAAGCTCGCCGCCGCTGAGGGTGGATAGCTCCCTCTCCAGCAAGGGTTTGAGGTCCAGAGGCTTTACCACCTCGGACTGGTACAGATTGGTTTCGAAGGTTTCGCTGATATGGGTATGATACAGATCCATGACTCTACCGCTGAAATCCGGTTTGATGTATTGGGGTTTGTAGCTAACGGTCAGATTCGACCTTATCTCGCCTTCGGTGGGTTCCATGACCCCTGCCAGCATCTTCACGAAGGTTGTTTTACCCGTGGCGTTGGGGCCTACTACACCCACCACCTCACCCATGGGTACCACGCCTGGCTCTGTTTCCAGTCTGAAATTATCCCATTCCTTCACCAATTTTCCGTACTCCACGAGGGGTTGGGTGTGCCAGTCTTTTCTTGGTGCGTGACTATCGAACTTTATCTCGCCATCCCTGAACCTTATGTTCTCCTCACTGAGGAAACCCAGCAGGAAGGTGTTTATTGCACGGCGTACACCCCTGGGTTGGGTGACCACGCCGTAGGCGCCCGTGGAGCCGTACAGGATGTGTGTGTTGTCAGCCAGAAAATCAAGGATGGCTATATCGTGCTCTATGACCATCACCTGGCTCTCCCTGCTCTTCTCCTTGATCACTTTGGCGGCGTTCAGGCGCTGTTTTATATCGAGGTATGAGGAAGGCTCGTCATAGAAGTATATGTCAGCCTCCTTGGTGGAGGCAGCTGCGATGGCAACCCTTTGAAGCTCTCCACCGGAAAGAGTGGTTATCGGGGCATCCAGGGTATTCACTATATCCAACTTCTCCACCCACCTCATGTAGTCATCCCCCACACGAGCCAGGAGTTCCTCGACCTGCCCCGTGTAATGGGCTGGTATCTTGTCCACGTATTGCGGCTTTACCGAGGTTTCCAGTTCGCCATGGGCCACCTTCTCGAAATATTCCGCCAAACTTGTTCCCGAGTAGTGTTCGAGTATGTCATCCCAGGAGGGTTCCTTCTCGTAGGCACCGAGATTAGGTATTATCTCACCCGAGAGTATCCTTATAGCCGTGGTCTTGCCTATACCGTTGGCACCCAGGATACCCACCACGTTATCCTTCTGGGGGATGGGGAGGCGGTACAGTCTGAAGGAATTTTCACCGAAGCGATGGATCATCTCCTTTTCCAGTTCCTGGGCCAGGTTGATTATCTTTATGGCCCCGTAGGGGCACTTGACAACGCATATGCCGCATCCCGCACACAGTTCCTCGGATATGCGGACACCTCCCTTGACCTTCAATATGGTCTCGTCCCCCGTCCTCACCTTGGGGCAGTAATTGATACACTGGTAGTTGCACTTGTCGTAACGACACCTGTCCTTTAGCAATACCGCTATTCGCATCATGAGGCCATAAGGGAGGTTATATTTTAGGTTGATGGATGGGTATATTTTAAAAGAAAATGGAAAGAGGGCCCAGATAATATCCCAGGAAGAGTGTGCCCAGTATCGATGTCACCAGTAGTATGTAATTGGGTGCGCTCCATCTGAATATCTTGGCACCGTCCAGCGGCCCTATGGGAAGAAGGTTGAAACCACCTATGAAGAGGTTTATGAAGGCCACGAAGGCGGGTATGAACCAAAGTGGGTTCTGAGCCATCAGCAGTACGTAGGAACCACCGAGGAATAGGGTTCCCACGAACCAGTTGGTAAATGGTCCTGCGGCGCTTATCCTGCCGTTACGTTCCTCGTCGATATAACCGCTGATCATCACGGCGCCTGGAGCGGCGAACACGAATCCGAAAAGGCTGAACAAAAGGGCCATCATGAGCCCCATGGGCCACATCCTGAACTCGGCCCAGCATCCGTACCTCCTTGCCACGGTGCGGTGAGCGAGTTCATGGAACAGGAAAGCGGTACCCACGGACAGCAGGGATACCATGAAGAAGAAGAAAAAGCCGGGGCCCATTATCTCTCCGGTGAAGGCGATGGTGAATGCCAGGGTGAGCACGAACAGGGCGATGGTGAGATGCTGCAGTTCCGTCCTGCTTATGCCTCTGCTCGGTTGCCCGATACTTACGGTGTATGTGCCCCTCATTCTCCCTTCACCGCCTTCCTGAACCTGTCCGATATCTCAAGCAACAGTTCACTGATGTCACCCGTGGCGGGCACCGGTATGCAGCCACCGGCGGAGTGTGTGTGGCCTCCTGCGGTGCCCATATGGGAAAAGGCCTTTTTCATTATCACACCCAGGTTTATATCAGGGCTCTTGCTTCTTGCGGACATATGTACGTTACCACCGGAAATTCCTGAAACCAGTACGGTGGAAATGTCCCTCTCCCCCTCCAGTAGGTCCGCGACCTGGGGGATGTCATCCCTTCGTACCACTTCTCCCGCGAAGGCTGTCATCACACCTTCCTTGACCTCCCTGCTGGCGATAGCCCTCCCCAGGGCATCCACCGTGTGAGGGTCCATGGGGATGGTGCCCAGTACATCCAATATCTCCTGGTCCGCCAGATCATAAAGATACATGATGGCATGGAAATCCTCGTGGGTCAGGTTACGTGTAAAATCCATGGTATCCACCTTTATCCCGTAGAGAAGGGCGGTGGCAAGTACCGACGGTATCTCGATACCGAGGTTACGGAGATGACGTGTCATCAGGGTTGATGTGGCGCCCACTGAAACTATCTCCGTGTAATGGGCTTCATCCATACCCAGGTTGGTATAATGATGATCTATTATTATTTTGGCTTTCATGTGCTCGGGCAGTGCATTGTTCTCTCCCGGCCGAGCGAAATCCACGAATGCTACAGGTTCATGGTGTTTTGGCCAGTTCCTCATCTCCCCAATCCTCTCAAGGTGCAGGTTGGTGTACCCCATCAGTATCTCGTTCTCGGGGTGACCGATATCACCGCTGTAATATATGATTGATGTTACTCCCGCGTGTTCGCAGATGCACTCCAGGGCCATGGCCGATGCTAGGGCGTCGGGATCGGGGTTGTCGTGAACGAATATGGATAGGCCACTACCGCCTTCGCTTATGGCGGACAGTAATCTATCACTGGTCTCATGTTCACGTTGTTTTTTCACGTATTCCATGATGTACCCGGCAATTATATGGTCCAGGGGTATCATGTTCACCCCTTCGTACGAACCTGAAAAGGTCTTTCGCGTAAGGCAAAGTACTGGTAACCCCCTGCATGTATCAAACACCGGATAATCATCTTCGGGCTCATCCGTAACGAACACGACTATACTGGCCCCTGCGGGTGAAAAATCTTCGGTAGTGCATGCCCTGGGCTCCTCACCCATACTCCTCAGATGAGCGGTCAGGTTAGACCTTAGGTCTTCATGGTCACATACCAGCAGCAGCATATTTTACTACCTTTTTATCAGTCGTTGATCACATCGTCGAAATGCACCTTGAATCTTCCTACCTGATCCTCCGTAAAATCCGATCTCGAAATGGAGGTTAGAAGGAAGCCTTCGGAGTTATGAACTAAATCCTTTAACCAGTCGATGAAGATAAGTACCTTGTTGATATCATTGGTCAGGGTTATACTATGAAGACCGTGGAACAGTATTATGGGTGGAGAATTTTTCTTCAGGAAGTCACCTATCTTTGTGGATAGGTTGGTTAGATTTCCCGGTGAACATCGTATGCAGCCCACGGTGGCATTACTGTTGTAATTATTTTTCTGGAGCTGGATAAACAAAATATTTTCTTCGGGGAGCTGGTGGCTCTTCTTGAGTTTCTCGGGAAATTCGGTGGTTATGCAAAGACCGTGGTAACCTTTCTCCACCAGTTCCTTGAACGCATACATACTCCTTCGAGGTTTATCCTCTATCACCAGATAGAAACTTTCGTCCCAATCCACATCCTCATCACGTGGAGGTTTTTCCGGTTTCTCTTCCGTTACCATAAGGCGGGCAGGGTCGTATTCCAGTTCGACCTTTTTGGATGCAACATCCTGGTAGAGGGTGCCGAGTTTGCTTTCTATACGACTTCTCAGATCCCATCCCTCGTATCTCTTTATAAGGCTCTTGATCTCCGTCCAGGCCTCTTTTTGGCCTTCTTCGTAACCCCTTATATACAGTGATATCCTGAGATCCTTATCCATTTTTAGCCCTAACCTATGTAATTTAGATCCTCTTTTTTAACGTCCTTGCCCATGCTGCCCATCTCGAGTTCCAGTACCCTGCTGGCCAGAGCCTCCACCTCATCGGCCTTTTCGTCAAGTGCCTCGTAATCAAGGTCTTCCAGGCCTATGTACAAGGCGAGAACCTCGAGAACTTCCCTTGCCGCCGCGGGGTCAACAAAGTAACCGGATGTTTCGCCCATCAGGCATATTCCGTCCATATCGTAAACGCTCTTACCGAGACCCAGGAGCAGTCCGCTGGCGCCGACTATACCGGATGCGGGATGGTCCTGATCGAAGACTACCCCCCGCTCTTCGGCCTCCTGTATCAGTTCGGCACCGGTAACCGCACCCAGCACTCGCGGCCTGTCCACCATCTGCCCTTGGCCGTAACCGCCAAGGGAGAAGATCATTGAAACGCCCATTTCCTTGGACATCTTCAGGTACCTGTCCGTCATCTGATACTGGCCCTGGGGTGTCATACCCTGGTAATCACCTGTCAATATGATCACATCCTTGCCCTCGGAACCGACATTTTTCCTGTAGTATATCTGATTGTTCACCAGTCTCGCTACCCCGTCCTCGTCAACAAGTACTTGGGGTGGGAGGTAGATGGAATAAATCTCGGCGAAAAGGATCGCATCGATTTCATCTATGAGGTGTTCCGCTGCGAGTTTACCGACGTTGCCCACACCGGGTAGACCTTCGATAAATATCGGGTTCTCGAGTTCGGGTTTTTCCAGAAAGTTAATGATTATATCATCCATATTATAACTCACCTTTTGTGTGCTTGTCCATCTGCCGCCTTCTGTATCTACCGTATCTATCCTCGGGGGAGTATTTGGCGGGATGAGGACTGACTGTTTCTTTGCCGCATGTTTTACAGGTTGATGAGAGTGTGTATCCACTGCAAACAGGGCATTTTTTTATCTTCTTCATGTTGCGATACATCCTTTCCGCTTGATTGCTTAACTATGTATATAAGACTTTTCAAAAGATTTTGCATTATTGCGTTTGTGGACATGCATACCGGTATATATACCTTGGAAGGTACGCATCAACCGACAGCAATATTTTTAATAGAGTGTTATTTCTGCTGTTTAAACTTTTCTTGCCCTGGTAGTGTAGTGGCCTATCATGTGGCCCTGTCGAGGCCACGACCCGGGTTCAAATCCCGGCCGGGGCGTTTTTGCTTTTCTGCCGGGATTTGTTTCACGAGAGAATACTTGTGTCATCAAGCAAGGAGGTCATAAGAAATTGTTATATATGGGTGTGAAGTTACTAGAATTGCACCATACAATAGATGTTGTGGTTAATAAAAGGTGGATCAAAATGAAGAAAATTATGGTAATGGTATGTGCAATACTCATGGGAACAGTGATTATTTCAGGTTGTTTGAGAAGTGATGACGATGTCAGGGAATGGAATCTAACCCGAGCGCTATCCATAGGTGATACTTGGACCTACAACACGGAAGATGAAGATGGCGTTACCGGGACGATAACCATGACTGTTATAAGCACCTCAGAAACATTCAAAGGTAGAGAAGTGGTGATGATAGAGGGTGACATCAATATGGATGATCACACCATCGATAACATAACGAGGAAAAGCATCACCGGCACTTCTGTGATATACATAGATGGACGTACCAACTACGTGGTATACTATAATGAAAGCATCAGCGGGATGAGATCTATCATTGGTGAGATATACACTCCTTTCAGTATAGAAACCGAGAGAACATACACTTATGCTTGCGATCGTGATAACAAGGTGAGTGTAGAAGATAGCTGGTCCGTTACAAGGACTGTTGTCACAAAGACGGAAACCTATCTCGCTGATATTAGGATAGAACATAGGGAATTTACCGAAACCTCCACCAGACGATACGAAGCAGTGGAAGAGTTAAAATATTCAGTTGAAGCAGGCACTTTTGAGGTGTTAAAGATAATTTGGGAAGATATGGATGGAGATGATCATGGTATCATCTACCACACCGACCGGGTAAAGATGCCTGTGTATACAATAGAGTACATAGATGATCTGGAATCGGCATCGGAACTAAGAAGTTACTCTATTTGAAATGGTTTATCACCAAGGGCCTTAGTTTGATAAATTAGGGTAAACTATTTATCAAATCCTATCGAATAGTTACTATTTATAGTCAATGACACGACTTTTTTTTAGTGTACTTGAAGTCTAACAAGAAAGGTCGTCCTTTCTTGTGAGTCTCAGAATTGTTAATTAATACTAAGTTAGTTGGAACTGGGCTCAACACTATTTGGAATTTTTTAAAGTTCCGAAATAAAGTTGTGGACGACGCGATGGAACAAAGTTCCACTTACTCGTAAATCAGAGATTTACTCACGCAACGAAATTATAAATGAGTTGTGTCTTCCACTATAAATTAGAAAAAACAAGGTGGTAACTATGGAAAGCAAAATAAGCAAGTTTTTTCCTGTATCGACGGCCGGGGCGTTTATACTTTCTGCCGTCCACCTTTACCTTTTTCAAGACCGTAACGACTCATACCTTGTGGAAACCCGGCGGTCTGTACATGGGAAGCAGTATCATCAGACCCGCCACGATAGCCATGATACCCCCAACGACAAAGGATAATCTGAACCCGTAGCTTCCCATGAGTACCGCCGCCACGTAACCTCCGTAGAACCCGCCTGCCATCTTGGCGGAGTACAGCAAACCGTAATTCCCGGCGCCATACTTATCACCGTAATAATGGCCGGTGATCGAAGGGAACAGGGCGAACAAGGGCCCCCAGAAAAAAAGGGCCGTCATCACACCCAACAGAAATATCACGGGACTGTTGGTTTGACTGATCAACAATAAAAATATTCCAGTCAAAACAAAACTCAGTACCATGGTCTTTTCCCGACCGAAAAAATCCGATACCCGGCCCATCACGATCCGGCCGGCACCGTTGGTCAATGCCAGTCCGCTGGCCGCGGCCGTGCCCACTATGGTCAAGAAGCCCATGTGCTCGGAGTACTGTACTATCTTTGCGATGGTCATCAATCCCGCACCACTTATGAGGAAGAATGAACCGTAAAGCACCCAAAATTGCCATGTCCTTATCGCCTCCTTCAGATGGTACTGGCGTTGGGTAAGTCTGGTCACCCCCTTGGTTTTATCCGGGGACCAGCCCTCGGGCTTCCAACCCGCGGGTGGGTCACGCATCAGCCACCCGCATACCATTATTACAGATCCGGCCGTAACGGCGATAATACTGAGTATAGTATGGTAGTTTTCAACGGTGGCAGCGCCCCTTATCCAGATAATGAAGGGGATCGAACCCCATGAAAAGGCACCAGCGATGAGACCCGTGCTCAGCCCCCTCTTATCGGGGAACCATTTGTTACCGGTGTTGACGGTATTGCTGTATATGATACCTGCTCCGAAGCCACCTATCACACCGTACATCAAAGCAAGGAATGGGAGGGAATCAACGGTTAGTGAATACACACCCAAACCTGCCAATAGACCACCTATGAGGGTGAGCAGGCGAGGACCATACCTGTCCCTGAGGAGACCGGTGGGGAAGGATGCACCCGATTGGAACAGTATGAACAGGGTGAACACAAACCCCATCCTGTCCATGGACCAGCCGTTTGCATCGGCGATCACCGGACTTATGGAACTCCAGGCATATTCATAGGGGCTGATCAATGCCATGGCAAGGAATGCAGCTAACAGGACCACCCACCTGCTGAACCCCAGGATTTCCCTATCTGTTCTTTGGGACATGGACATGGGTTGAACCTATTGAGGGATATAATCCTTTCCTCCCACGTGCTCATGTGACATATCTCACCCGGCCTCGAGAACGTTATTCCCACCGATTGGTTTCACCGGATCATGGCGTCCTCTTCCGTCGTCGAATCATCTTCGAAATATATCGTATTTCCACATCGGGGACAGGCCAAGGACCTCGTCGGCTCCGTGGGTGGTGGCGGTGTAAATCCACAGTACAAACAAGTGGGGATACGGTGTCTATCCATCGGGTGCGAACCGGGCGGATCGCTCCATCCGTTGCGCCCCTGGTCAGGTGCAAATTGATCTCCTTCCCTGTTCCATGTAGGTGGTTCGGGATGAGCGGGGGGAGACATGTGAGGGGGTGGTTCCTGATATGTCGGAGGGTGGAGTTCGTAGAAGTTGCCCCCTGCGGTGATGACCATGGCTGCGGATATGAAGGACAACACAGCGGACAGTATCAATAGGAAAGCGCCTAACCTCAAACCCCATGATATCTCAGCCGTTCCGTAATCTCCGAGTTCTTCAACAGTGCTACCACCCATGGGTCGTGACGAGATAACACTTACCAGAGACGTGACCTCTTCCGGGGCATCATGGGCGGCCAGGGATAAAAAGCTTGACAAGAAGATAACGAATAATATTATGCATATTACCGGTACCAGATATTTCACACCTCTACCGATGAACTTACCACCCATCTTGCGAGACTCCCTTATACCGATGGTGCTGACCATGAAGACTATGGTACCGAAGAACAATATCCAGCCAAAGGCGATGGGCAGCCCCATCACCTGTATCAAGCCGCTGCCGGGTTCCAGTCTGTTGAATTGAAGGCCCTTTACTCCGTTGAAGACGAGGACATCGACCGCACCGTCCGTTGCATAGGCCCCTTGGTCGATATTCAGGGATACTCCGTACCACGGCAAAAAATAACCTATCACGGCACAGATGATCGCCACTAAACCCAGTAGCATCCCCGCACTCCTGAGGTTGTTACCTCCGTAAAGGAATGGAAGATATCTTGGGCCCAAGGTTCCCTGCCTCTTCTTCAATCGATACTTGGAAAAAATCCTTATGGCGAGTGATAGAACCATCGATACGATGATTATCATAAAAAGATGATACACCAACCAGTTAGCCCGCAAGGTTCCGGCATGGAGAACAGGCAGTTCCGACTCCCATCCCAGGGGGTCGTTCCAAGGTTGTCCGTTCTGAATGTACATGGGACCCAAGGGTCCCCGTTCACCGGTGAGCCCGGCCTCGGGACGTCCGTAATCACCCCAATGTCCGGCGAAGTTAAGCCAGGGTTGATCCGTAAGGAGTTCCAGTTGATAATCTTCCGGTGTGATCTCCCTTCCCGACCCGGCCACCATATCGTTGGCCAAACCAAGTTTGCCCTGATAGGGTCTGAAGTAACTTGCATGGGAGCCCAGGGCTACGTAGACTTTGGGGTGGGTACCTCCGGTCTCCACCAATGACCATTGGGCGGTTTCCCCCGAAGTATGTTGCGAATAGGCGGCCCTTAAAGGATCACCCGTACTATCGGTGAATATGACGATGAATTCCCAATCACCCTCATGGGTGTTAAGGGGGCCCAGGTTGTGGGGGTAAAAAAACCAATACTGTACGGCATAACCGTTTGGTATGGTCGTGACCCTGGCATACACAGTTGGTGGATAAAACTCCTTGCTGGCCAAAAAATCTCTCTCGATACCGTCGTCGTGTATGGTACCCATGCGGTTGTCAAGGTAGTAACCGTCACGGGGATCGGTATGGGCCGATAGGGTGAAAGCCGCCGGGTTAGGGGATATCAATCCGATACCGGTGCGGTTAAGGTTCGAGCGGGATATTGCATATTCCGGTGATACGGGGTAAAAAATCTCGTCGGGGTGCAGGTAAAGGTAAGGGGCTGTACGTCGTGCGAGTCCGTACTCCGTGCCGTCCCAGTCACCGGTTCGCTGTCCCTGAACCAGGGTAACCGGGACGATGGATACCGTTACGAAAATTAGCATGATAATAAGTGGTATTTTTTTCATGTAGGGCGGATGTGAAAAGGAGGTATAAAAACAATATGTGAAAAATACCTAGGCGAATGAAAAATAATTTAACTATAGGCCCTTTTGACCCATCCATGCACCGAATACGCTCTCTCGTGAAAAAGCACGAAAGTTACAGGGAAGACGGTATCAACCTCATGGCCTCCGAGAATTATTTATCACCCCAGGTCAGAGAAGCTCTTTCCAGCGACCTGGCCGGAAGATACCTTTCGGATTATTACGGTGGTTCGAGCTACGCCCGGGAGATAGTCGACCGTACGGAAGAACTCTTCCGCGAACTCTTCGATGTGAAACACGCCATCGTAGAGCCCCTGTCCGGGAACATATGCGACCTCGCGGTGCTCTTTGCCTTCAGCGAACATAACGATAAAGTAGCCATGTTACCTTATACGGCAGGCGGATACCCCCTCGGCCTGGAAAAATTCGGCAGACAGAGAATTTCCCTACCCAACATAAAAAATACATTTGAGATCGACTTATCGGGTTCAGAAAAATTATACGCAGAACACGAAATATCCTTGACGATACTGGGTGCGTCCTACATACCGTTTCCACACCCCGTGGAAGAATTCAGAACCATGGTTGACGAGAATTCACCCTACGGCATAATGGTTTACGACGGTTCACACGTACTGGGTTTACTGGCTTGTGGCGAGTTCCAATCACCCCTGGACGAGGGAGCGGAAGTTATCATCGGTAGTACACACAAATCCTTTTACGGCCCTCAGGGGGGCGTTATACTCACGAACTCCGACGAGCATCATGACCGCTTGAGAGAATTCATGGATGTTGATACCGATACGGGCATAGGCCTTGTGGACAACCCCCATGTTAACCGTATAGCTGCCCTGGGTATCGCCGCAGAGGAGATGCTGGAAGATCAGGGATACGGTAAAAGGGTGATAACCAACGCCAGGGATCTGGCAACCGCCCTGCAAGAATTAGGTGTACCGGTTAAATTCGCCGAACGAGGCTTTACGGGATCACACCAGGTATTTTTGGACGTGACACCGGAAGACGCCCTAAGGCTCTGTCATCTACTCGAGAAGGAGGGGATATTCATTGATACCACGGGAAGGATGGGTACCGCGGAGGTCACCCATCGAGGTATAACGGACATGGACGATATCGCAAACAGGATAGCTGAGCACTATACGAGACTGTAGCCTTCATAGAACCGTGGTTTCCTCCAGGATCCTGATACCCACATTTTCCAGCCGCTCCAACATCTTGCGGTAGGCGGTTCCCACGATACAATCTTCAGGTGCGATTATTCCCTTCCCGGACACTTCACCCCGGGCTATCATCTCCGCACCTATGGCCGCCGGGAAACCGGTGACACGCTGCATGGCGGTTAACCCGTTTTCCACATCCTCATCATCCCACATGTAGATGTCTATCCTCACATCCTTGTCGTCTTTTTTACCTTCGGCGGTGTTCCACATAACACAGCAATCCCGATCACCCTCCTTAGGTTTGAGTCTAGGCGTAAGTACCTTCAAAAGCACTTCCCTTGGAACAACGTTGCAGCCGTTGACCTCCACGGGCTCGGTATCCAGCATGCCGCATCTTCTGAACTCCTTTATCGTATCGTAATGACCGGGCCAGCGTATGGTTTTTTCGTAGGTGTTCTCCAACTGCGGTCTTGTGTGAACGAAGCTTGGCATGCCCGGTGTGACGGCACATTCCAGCTCCACATCCTTACCGAATTTACCGAAGGTGAACCTTTCCTGTAAAGATAAAGCATCGAGCTCAACCCTCTCACCGTCCTTTATGGCTGCTGATCTTATATTGTACTCCCTGAGAACGTGGTCGAAGGCCCAGGTGATCATGTACTTTAGCGGATGTCTCAGGGCGGATTCCCGGTTTGGTATACCCCCGCAGCGTGCTATGGCGGATCTGGGTTCGTCCATCCCCCGGAGGGCCTCACCCAGGGTAAAATTGGTGATACCCGGTGCGAACCCCAATCCATCCAGGAGCATAATGTCTTTTTCCACATAGCGTTGATGTATGTTTTCACCGTAATCATCGACAGACATCCCCCGGGGTAATTCCATACCCTCCATCTCGTATGGGTCGGGGCTCCTGTGATACTCTTCCAGCATATCAACCATGCTCAAACCGGCTTCCAATGCCAGTTCCACCGTTCTGTAACTTGTCTGTCTGGTGGGTAGCGCGTTGATACCCACGTCGTATTCCTTCATTATCTCTATCGTACTATGGGTATCCATAACATCTCCAAGGTGTTTCCTCAGCTTATGGCTCCCTATGAACTCCGTGATCTCATCAATGGGCCCCTGGGACCTGCTGAATATCCCCACAGTCTCAAAATCAGTATGATTAACAAGATACCACGCCACACCGGCCGCCTGCCGTCCCGCACCGAATATGATCGCTTTCATATGCCTCAACGACGGGGCATCCAAGGGTACCGTATAAACCTTTTGCCGGTTTATTGGACGGATCCTGACATCTTATATGAGCACACGATTTAAAAGACGATGATGCTTTCATGGTTTATGAGTAAGGTAACACTCCGTTATCAGGAGATATCCGATGCGGAAAGGTACTTCGAGATACTGAGCAACCCTAACTTCCGGTACTTTGAAGTGAAGGTAAAATCCGTGGAAGAAGAGCGTGAATGGCTGAAGACGAACCCTGAGAAACGGGAAAAGAACCGGGAATACAACTATGCGATTCTGTACGACGATGAGCTCGTCGGCGCATGCGGGATAGCCATGGATACCAGAAGGCCTCACATAGGTGAGATAGGGTACTTCCTGGACGAGAAATATTGGGAAAAAGGTATAACTACAGAGGCGGTCAAGCAGATAGAGAAGATAGCCTTCGAAATACTTGAATTGGTCAGGTTGGAAATACGCATGGAGCCGGGGAACAGGGCCAGCGGACGGATCGCCATCAAATGCGGATACACAAAGGAAGGATCGGTAAGGAAGGCGTACGAGCGGGATGGCGAGTACAGGGACTGCTTGCTGTATGCGAAGGTAAAGGAACGATAAAAGCCGAACGGTTTCTATTTATTGTATTTCGATACACTATTCCGCAAACTTTTTATGCATGCTAATACAATATACTATCATGAAGCTGCTTAAAGAGATCGAAAGGCAGAACCCATGGTGGAGACACAAAGATGTTACAGATGATACAGTAGAAAGGGATATCGAACAGAAGATAGTTTCCGAATTATCCGAGCATATCGTCACAGGTATAACCGGTGTGCGACGATGTGGAAAATCCACTTTGTTAAAGAGGATATTGAAGAAGTTGCTCAAAGACATAGCGCCTGAGAATATCCTCTACTTTTCCTTCGATATAGAAAAGTGCGAAATCCGTGAGTTACTGGACAAGTATTTTAACGAGATCCGGAGAACGACTGCGGAGGATGCCGGTGAGACTTTTATTTTTCTCGATGAAGTTCAGAAGATAGACGGGTGGAGTGATCACGTCAAGGCATATTACGACAGTTACGAGCATATAAAATTCATCATCACGGGCTCTTCTTCCGCCAACATACGGAAAGGAAGCGGAGAAAGCCTCGTAGGACGCATGAGTCTTCATCACTTGACTACCTTTAGCTTCAGAGAATATCTTCGTTACTGTGATATTTCTGTTCCGGAAAAAGAATTTGGAGAATTTCCCGTACCGAACAATGCGGATGAGATAAAAACAAAATTTCTCGATTATTTTGAAATAGGTGGATTTCCGGGATTATTTAACTTCGACGAGACCACGAGGATCGAACGACTCAGGGATATGATCGACCTCGCTCTTTATCGAGATATCGTTGATATCTTCGATATTCAAAGACCCGAGTTGCTTGAAGGATTGTTCAAAGTGATATCCTCTAACTCCGGAGGGATAGTGAATTATAACAATCTATCTAGAGATCTTGATGCCGAATATCGTACCATAAAAAAATATATCGAAGAGTTGGAATCCTCATTTCTTATTGGAATCAGCAGAAGATTCGAAGAGAACCGATTGAAGCAGTACAGAAAAAGGCCGAAGATATATCCCGGAGATCATAGTTTCTGTTTACTTGAAAACACTTCTACCGGAAGAGTTGCTGAAACCATAGCTTTCAATCATCTGAGTACTTTGGGCTCATGCGGTTATTGGAAGAACAATAAAAATGAGATTGATGTGATCTTAAAAGAGCAGGATAATATCTATGCTTTTGAGATCAAATATAAAGAGGGTATTTCAGGAAGAGACCGCAGTGGATTGGAGACATTTTCTGAAAGATATCCGGAATCCGAGAGATATCTAGTCACTAAGAATGAATTGGAAAGAGATCTTAAGATCGTACCTCTTTGGCTTTTACTTCTGCATATATGATAATCCTGCCCAAACCGATTTATTCAAGTTTCCGATCAAGTTTACATGAAGTCCTCACCCGACCAGGCTAGAAAGATCTTATGCTCGGTACAAAAAGGAAAATATCTGGAAGATGCGCTCGACATCGCGGACTCGCTTTTCCACGACGACGAAGACCTTTTCCGGAAGGGTTATTGGCCGGATGCCAAAGGTAGCTAGTGTGCCCCATCAGCAGGAGGTCTACGATTACATAAACGTTACAACACGTAATCTTTCGGTAATTGTAGACAAAGTGAAACACCGAAGAGATACCCTAAACTTCAAAGTTGGATCACTTGTTTACATCCTTTGAAAATTTTCGATATAGTACGAAAAAATCGAAGGATTTCGGGTTATTGCGGATGCCCAAGGTCTATTACTTCAATCGAACCTCAGGGCTTCGGCAGGAGAAACCTTGCTGGCCTTGTGGGCACTTGGAATTGCGGTGAGCAACATGGCGAGGTAGGCTATTATGGCAATGGTAACAATGGATGCCCAGGGGATATGGAAATCCCACCCCATGGGCTTGAACCCGTCGTACCACAATAACCACCCAACGCCTATACCCAGCAGAGAGCCGAGAATAATTCCCATGATGGTTATGAAGGAGTTTTCCAATAGAAACGCATATCTGATCATACGTCGCTTGAACCCGATGGCCCTCATCATCCCTATCTCCAGGCGTCTTTCGTGTACTGCCCTCAAACTGATGATACCCAAACCCGCTATACCTACCACCAACCCGAGACCCATGTACCCGCTGAAGAGGTTGAAGAACATGAACTGAGCCTTCATGACTTCCCTGAAAACGGTATCGATGACTATGGGCTGTAATCCGTGCATGATGAATTCCCTCCCCAGGTCCCTGCTCAACAGGTCAGGGTCCACACCATCCCTTAGGCTCAGGAAGAACAGATTATTGGAAGTGGCATTGAATTCGGTTTCCGCAGTTTCCTTGGAGATGAAATAGCCGCCTATTATGAACTGATCCATGAACCCGATCACCCTTTTTTCCCGTGGTACACCTTGACTGTCCATGAAAGTGACGGTGGAATTCAGCTGTATCCTGTCCGGCATGGGTGGGCCAAAATCACCGGGATCGTTAGTTAACATCACGGTGGGGTCTGACATAACGGCATCCCATACCTCATCCACGGAATCGTATTCATCCAGATACTTTGTAAATCCGAAGGTGTTGTTGTTTACAAAATTTCGGTCAACGGCGATCATCGAGCCCATGCCCCTGGTCCCGTCATCGGCTAGTGTTGTGGCCATCACTATGACAGCGGAATCTATCTTACGGAAATCGCCGATATCTAGATCACTCCGGATTATCTCGTCCCGCAGGTCGTCTATGGGCCGGTCCCGGGCTGTCAAAGCGATTATCTGGTATCCTCCCGACTGTTCCTCTATCATGCGGTCGATGTTGGTGTGGAATATGCCGACTATCATGCTCATCACGATTATGGCGAATATTATCAGTGCGAAGATGAACATGGTCATGCCCGTTCTGAATCTTTCCTTCATGGGATGGGAGATAGCCGTCAGGATCACCGCCTTGGAACCCTTCCCAGAGCCCATGGTCTTAGCCATCGCGCCTGTGATCAGACTGCCGTTGAGCATGATTATCATTATACCGGCGGTCACTAGGAAGAGTCCGGAGAGTATGAACATCTCCAAACCGGCGGTATAGTGCTCGAAGATGGGCAGTGCCTCCAGGGGGATGAACCACCACAACAGCAGTAATATGCCGACACATGTGTATGCCATCCTGTCGCTAACCCATCTTCTCGAAACGGTACCCAGACCGATGATCACAAGGGAAACTCCGGTCACGGGCATCCATAACTGGTTCGAACCCATACCTGCCAGGGTCAGTAACACACCGAGAACCAAACCGATGACTGAGAGATAGAACAACTTTTTGTTCTTCCTGGACACCGGTGGTTCCGGTATCTCACGTATGGCCCTCACTATGTTAAGTTTCGATATCCTGTTTACCGAGAACAATATGGTTACCATGGTCAACAGGAATCCCGCGCCGAAGGCAAATATAAGGCTTTCAGGGGCGATTTTGAAATATGATAGTAGAGAGATATCACCTCCGAATATGGCAAATATATCTTCCATCAGGTAGAATATAACGTAAGCTATACCCACTCCCACAAAGGCGCCCACCAGGGAAGCACCTCCTGCGTAGAATATCCCCTCGTAGGCGAATACCCTGCGTAGATGCTTTCTCTTCATACCGATGGCTCTGCTCATGCCCATCTCGGATTTCCTTTCCTCGCCCAGCATGACGAATATATTTACGGTCAATATTATGGCGGCGATGATGACAAATGAGCCGAATATGAAGAACAGATCGGTGAAGATGGACATCATCTCCTTGAACATGGTCATGACCTCGTTCTTGTTCCCCCTTGCCTCCAGCACCCGATACTCGGTATCTTCCTCCAAGATAACCTCTATGTCCTCGAATATCCCGTCGCTGTATATCAAACCGTCTTTAACACCACCCGCGGATGTTACCCTTACGAAGTTTACCTGACCGGGTATCCCGAAGGCTGTCTGGGAGTCGTTAAGGTTCATTATCACCTTTCCCGGACCGTTGAATGCCGCTCTACCCTTGCTGTCGATTATGTACCTTACGGTATAGGATCGTCCCTGGGGATATCCCATTGAGAATAGGTACAGTTCGCGGCCCTCTTCAGCCTCCAGGTCATCCGCCAGTTTTTCGTCGATGTATATCTCTCCGTCCTCGAGGTGGGGTTCGAAGGACACGCCGTTCCTGTAAAATCCGCCGAACATGTGGGATTCCTGCAGGTCCATGCCCATGGTACGGGTATCGGATTTGAAGAGCAGTGAACCGGGGTTGAATACTGAGACACTGCCGTGGACTTCCCCCACCACATCGCCCACGTTGTCCACCCCCATAATATCGGATTTCAGCCGCAGGTACGTACTATGGTTTACAGGTACGTAAGTTCCATGGACCGTGGTGTTGTACACCGTCACATCGGTTTCCTGCCAATCCCCGAGTATCTCGCTTTCGATCCAGTTGTCCATGGTGTCTCCCACGCAGAATGATGAGGATATTATGGCCGTTGCCACAAGAAGTCCGAGTACCACTATTACGGTGTCGGTCTTCCTTCTGAATATGTTCCTGAACCCCATCTTGAAAAGTACCCTGTGTCGCAAAGCGTCCATTGCGACCAAAAACATCACTATACCGATAATCAGCAGTACGGTGCCCGTCATGGAGCATCAAACTCCTTTGTTGCTGTCGCTTTTTATGATGCCGCTTTCCATGTGGATTATCCTTTCCGCCCTCTCGGCAACCCTGTCTTCGTGGGTCACCAGAACCATGGTATGCCCGTTCTTCCGATTGAGTTTGCATAGTATGTTCATCACCATATCAGAGGTTTCCGTATCCAGGTCTCCCGTGGGCTCGTCGGCCCAGATGATGTCAGGTTCGTTGACTATTGCCCTGGCTATGGTCACCCTTTGACGCTCGCCCCCGGACAGCGCCGAGGGGCGGTGGTCGTACCTGTGACTCAACCCCACCATGTCAAGGGCTTTCCGGGCCCTCTCCTTGGCGTTCTTTGTCTTTCCCGCCAGCAGAAGTGGCATCTCCACGTTTTCAAGGGCGGTGAGCACGGGCAACAGGTTGTAGAATTGGAACACGAAGCCCATGTTCAACGCCCTGAGTTCGGTCTTCTTGTTATCCGACATGGAGTTAAGGTCCCTGCCCCCTATCCATACCTTACCCGAGGATATGTCGTCCAGACCGGAGAGACAGTTCAACAGGGTTGTCTTACCGCATCCCGAGGGACCCATTATGGCCACCATCTCACCCTTGGATATGGATATGTCCACGCCCCTCAATGCATGTACCCTTACCTCGCCTTCGTAATACTTGTGTAGCCTTTCAGCCCTGATCGTGATCTCGGATGCCATCTTTAACACTTCCTTTTTCCGAAAAAAAATGATGGTAATAAAGATTTGTGTTTATGCGGGTGTGGGACAGAATTAGTCAATAGAAATTGAAGAGATTATGCCAGAGATTTTGACAAGATAGAGTATTGTCTATTCTATCTTGTCTCCTCTGTGGAATCTCCCATCCGAACCATCTCTTATCCGCAGAGAAAGCAGATTCTGAATTGTTTCTTTTGTAGTACTCTTCTAGATAGTTCATCGGATTTTCAACGAAGTCTTTCATGGTTCTTTTCCATTTCCACGATCCTTTTGGCGTAGAGTTTTTGCGTGGGATGACGTATACTTTTGCATCTCCGAATTCATCTACAACCGATGGAAAGCTGTAATATCTATCGAGTCTTACGGTCTCTAATTCCACATCTAGTTTTTGAAGCATCTTCATTGCCTTATTGAATGCATCTTTCTCACTTTTAGCACTTGAACCGTATGCGATGTATAACCATGTGTCCAGATCGAGCAATTTGAAGGAATAAACAAAGGGTTTTTTGCCCTTTGCTTTGTTCTTTTTCGCTCCATCTTTTAGTTTGGTTATCTCATTCGCATAGTTTTTCTTGATAGTTAGAGAATATCCTGTTCCGTCCCCGCTAGTATTGCATGTTTGTATACCCTTCTTTTTGATCATTAGAACATGCAGATTCCACAGTGCGAGTTCGACTTCAGGATCTGAATAAAGTCGTTCGATCGTTTTGTAACTGACATCAATATCAGATAGTAATGTGAATACGGTTAACATGCATTCCATATTCCTATTGCTCTTATCAAAAAGAACCTTCAAAAGGAGAAGCTCTACTCTCTTTTGAAGTGTCAAGGTAGGCTTTCTACCTCGACCTCTTACTATACTTATTGACGAAACCGACTCTTGGATAAGCGGTCTAAGATTTTTCAAAGCTTTTTTAATACGATGGTGTAAACGTTGTTCATATGTCCGCCAATCTCTTTCTTTTTTTCCTCTACTAGCATTATACTCTTCTTTTAGATGACCTTCGATTTCATCAAGACGTTGACGGATTTCTTTTTTTGTTATCATTTTAAGGGGGAATACACCGAAAGGTATTTAAGGATATCTATGGATATCCCCTTCATGCGAGAAATCGAAATCGTCGAAAAGAAACTGAAAATTACTGAATCCGTAGAGATCGTCTATGAGAAGATGATAACACCGTTTGGTAACTCTGC
>JAFDTY010000054.1 GCA_019594055.1 Candidatus Haladaptatiplasma halalkaliphilum
AATCTCATCCGTGAATATATGGAACTGTTGAAGAAGGCAGAGGATGCCATGGACATCGGCCTTTGCGACAACTGTCTGGGCAGATTGTTCGCCCAACTAGGGCACGGTCTTACCAACCATGAAAGAGGTCGCGCCTTGAAGATATGCGTCGCAATGCATCGTTCGGATGGCGCCTCCAGGGAGACAGTGAAACAGGCCCCTGACACCTGTGCCCTTTGCCAGGGTTTGTGCTGTGAATTCAACAAGTTCGCCGAGCTGATCTCGGATGCCCTTGCGGGCCTGGAGTTCAAAACATTCCTGGTGGGTTCCAGGATAGACCCCGAGATAGAGGAGCGGGAGGAAGGCTTGTGGGCGGAACTAGATATCACAACGTCCTCCCCGGTAAAGACCGAAGTCAATCGGGAGGTGGGTAAACTGGTGGACGCGCTGATAGATGCGGAGGTGGACCTGGAATATCCCCATGTCAAGGCGATAATAGATACCCGGTTCGATACAGTTGACATAGAGATTAGCCCACTGTTCATATACGGAAGATACCGCAAACTTGTAAGGGGCATACCCCAGACACGATGGAACTGCAAGCGCTGCTGGGGTTCCGGCTGCTCCCACTGCGACCACACGGGTAAGATGTATGAAACAAGCGTGGAGGAGGTGATAGAAAAACCCCTTCTGGAGATGACCCTGGGTGAAAAGGCAACACTCCACGGTATGGGCAGGGAAGATATCGATGTGCTTATGCTGGGCTCGGGAAGACCCTTTGTTATGGAGGTTAAGAAACCGGTGCACAGGGAGATAGACCTGGAAGAGCTAGCCGTAGCGGTGAATGCCCATGGCGGAGTCGAGATAAACCTTCTGAGATATGCCGGCCGTAACGAGGTCAGCGAGATAAAGTCCATGAGAGTGGAAAAATCATACCTTGTCAAAGTATCTCTTTCCGAGGAGGTCGATAGGGGAAGATTTAATAAGGTAATGGAATCTTTGATTGGGAAAACAATATCTCAGAGAACGCCTAACAGGGTAAGTCACAGGCGTGCTGACAAGATACGTAAGAGAAAGATACGTGATCTTGAACTCATAAACATGGATAGGAATGAAGCCGAGATACTCCTTAGATGTGAGGCGGGCACCTATGTCAAGGAGTTCATCCACGGCGATCAAGGAAGGACGGAACCCTGCCTTTCATCCGAACTCGATGTAAGGTGCGAGGTCCTCCACTTGGACGTGTTGGATGTACATTACGAAGAAAAAGAAGTGGTAAAATGAAGAAGTCTAAAGGAATACGACAGGGAACCAGAAATATCCTGCGGAAGAAACCCCGTGAAAAGGGTCTCATACCCATAACAAGGGCGCTGCAGCAGTTCGAAGTAGGAGAAAAGGCAAGGATACTGTTGGAGCCCAGTGTGCACAAGGGTATGCCACATAGAAGATTCCATGGAAAGACCGGAGTGGTCATCGGAAAGCAGGGGGAAGCCTTTGTGGTCAAGGTAAAGGACGGCAACAAGGAAAAGAACGTAATCACCAGGGCCGAACATTTGAGAAAGGTGCAGTAGGAGCGGATACCATGGGTGAAGAGGAAAAGAGATTTCTGACTATTCCGGAGGTTAAAGATATGATCACCAGCGAGGCGGAGAGAAGGGAATTGACCTACGAGCAAACCCTGGCCCTTGGCCATACGGAGAAATTTGCGATCCTTACCGCCGAAGATTCGATCAAATTGGCGGAAGAACTGGAGAAAAGCTTCGAGTTCATTGGTAAAAAACAGGCATACAAGATGGCGGATTTACTTCCGGGTGATATTTACGGGATCAAGGCAATCTTCTCCAGGGACAGGTACACCCCTTCCGAGGACGACTGTAATAAGATAATCGCGGTGATAAGAAAATACATATGAGGGTGAAATAATGGAAGATTACGCGTATGTGTTAGACTATCTGGCAGAAGGTAGACCCGAGGAGAAGGGATACAAACACGAAAGTCTGGTCTTGGCCCTGGGCCAGGACGAGTTCAAACTTTTCGAACTCACACCCAAGGACGATGTAACCATAGAGATAGGTGAGAAGGTGTACATAGGCAAGGACCTTGAACGACGGGACAAGATAAAACACGTAAAACGTCGTATTAGATGGGACGAACTAACACATACCGCCCAGGGCGAGGTGCCTTTCGTGGTGAAGGATATCATCCATGAAAAAGAGGACAGGTTCATCCAATTCTTCAACGACGCGAGACCAGTAACCAAAAGATACCACATGCTAGAGTTACTTCCGGGTATGGGCAGGAAGAAGATGGAATCCGTACTGGATGAGAGGAAAAACGGCCCGTTCAAGGATTTTGACGATCTTGTGAAAAGGGTACCCATAGTACACAAACCGAAGAAATTGGTCAAGGAACGGATAGTAAAGGAGATCGAAAATCCCGAGATAAAGTACAAGGTGTGGGTAGCGGAATGAAATTCGGAAGTGATTGAAGTTGGAAGAATTCGAATGGGAGTTTGACCCCGAATGGATCACCGATCCCATCGAATATCTGAGGATGTTCTTCATATTCGATACCGTTCTCGAGAACTCTTTCATGGACACTCTGGACGCCATCGAACTGTTCGAGATGATCCAACAAGAGTCCCTGCAGTAAGGCAAAAACAGATACTTTTTTATCCCTAGATGAGATTGGGTGACCGTAATACCATGGTGGAGATAAGAAGATTCGGCGCGGACATATCCGGGGGCATCAGAAGACCGTTAACGGCAGCGTTAGGTATCGGCGGTGCCGGGAGAAATATACTTACCTCCATGACAGATCAACCGGAATTCGCGAACATGAAATTTTTTGAAGTGGGGGTAGGCGAGAGACTTCCGGAATTACCCTTTATGCACGTGGACAAGCTAGATATGTATCATGCCTACGAATCGAAAATACCCGTTACCGGCAGACCCCTGAATCATACAGAGGACAAGATAATGCGTCGTATAACGGGCACTGATATTGTGTATGTGGTTGCGGGTATGGGCGGAGAAACCGGCAGCTGGACAGCCTATTCCTGTGCCCAGATAGGCCAACTCCTGGGAGCCTTTACCATCGCCCTGGTGGCGTTACCCTTCAATAACGAGAGCACCGAACGCCAGGAACTGGCCAGGGAGGCCAAGGATAAGATATCGAAGCACGCTGATGTAACAGGTGTTTTCCATAACAGCCGTTTGCTCAGGATGAACCCCAATATCCCCATGACAAGGGCCTTCGAGGTGATGAACACCATCATACAACTCCCTATGAGGGAGTTTAACACGGTGATAACCGACAGGGACATAATCCATCTGAAAAGGTTCTGTAATACCGTTGATGAATTCAGGATAGGTGCGGGCTATGGCAAGGGACGGGAGAGGGGAAAACAGGCCTCCCTGGAGGCCTTCCGTTCTCCGTGGCTGGATGATACGGGTGAATATGAAACGGTGCTGACGGTGGTGACCAGCGGAACGGGGAGTGGTGAGATGGAGGCCCAAGATGCCCTGGACGCCATCAACGAATGGGCCCCCGGGGCCAATATAATGTGGGGACTTAGAAAGGACCCCATGATAGGTGACAGGACCCGGGTAACCCTGCTTGCGGGCATAAAATGTCAAAGGTAAAGCTCATCGTCAACCGAAGATGGTGCCTATGCCCGAAGCGGCATCCTCTTCACCTTCCTTTATGGCACTGTATGCGCCCTCCGGTTCTTCGGTCTCCTTGATATGGAATTGGGAGAACAGCTCGACGCCCCTCTTGACGGCTTCCTCGCTACCCTCTATCATCACGTAGGTTATCCCCTCCTTGAGACCAAGGCTGTCACCGTCCCTGACGACGGTGGTCTGCCGACTTATCAGGTCGTCCGACAGTACGTCTGCGATCCTGGCAGCTTTATCCTTTTCAACCTCGAATATGGCATACATGTTTATCCTTCCAATGGAACATATCGTTCAATATAAGAATTGCTATCCATACCTATCCCTGGTAAGGGGAAGTAGGCCGATGAATATGCCCACGATCACCGTGGCGATGCCGAGAACCAGGGGCATGTGGAATACCGCCGTAATTAGAACACCTGCGATAATGAACGCCACTCCCAGGCACATGATGAACAAGGATGCGACACGGGTGTAATCGTACATGTAATGGACAATGCAATGGTACTTATTAACTATTATCCTTTCTAGTCTGTGTTTTCAGGTACAGCAACAGCGATATCTGCCCTTTTGTCAGGGGGCTTTCCCGGTAAATGCCTTCCCCGTCCCCCTCCCTTAGCAGGGTGAGCAGTAACGGAGAGCCCTTGGTCATCTGCATGATCCCCTTCAACGCTTCCGACTCTATGGGTCCGCCCAGTACCTTCTGAGCCTCCTCCCCCTTTAATGTATTGACCTTGAACTCCATTACCGTTCCCTTCTCAACATGCTCCATGTGATAGAACCTTTCGTAAACAGGTGTCCCCTCCCTTGCGGTGATGATAACCTTCAGCTCATGGTCACGACCGAAACCCTCCACCAGTTCCCTCATCATATCCACCACGTCATCCTTCACCTTGTGATAATTGTCAATTACCATCAAAGCCCGGGACTCCCTAAGCACGTCCATGAGCCCCTGTCCACCGTCCTTTCCCGTCCTCTCCACGAACAGGGCCATCTTTTCTTCTATCTCCTCCCTGGATCTTTCGGTGATGTTCACCCATAGTAGATGTCTGTCGTTTACCGAATCCAGAAAGCGTCTTGCAACGCTGGATGCACCGACTCCCTTGCTGCCGTAAAGGACCGCCACGGGGGTATCACCCGTGAACCAATCGTCTATCTGACCCAGGAGTTCGCCACGTCCGTAAAGCGATGTTACATCGGGCCCCTCTTCCAGCATCCTGACCGTTACTTTCGGTTCCAGGGCATCGAGGTTCAAAACCCCGTCATTGGATTCCAGCAGTTCTATCGCCTCCAGAACATCTGCCTTTAACAGTCCCTTCTCCAATATCTCCGTGAAATGCATCACCTTCTCCACACCATCCTTGATGACCCTGATATCCCGTAGTTGGGAGATCACCCCGTCGGCTGCGGCAATTCCCTTTCCGGTAAGGGTGTAGGTTTTAAGTTTCCTTCCACCGCCCTTAACGTGGGCCAGATTCTCCTTCAAAAACCCTTCCTCCGTCAGATCCTTTGCCACCCTGGATACGTGTGTCCTTGACATGTTCACACCCCTGGCTATACCCTCTTGTGTGACCTCTTCAGGGAGAAGGTCATCATCCTGGCGGTTCAGGTAATCACGGAGGTGGATGAGTAATTTATCCTTGTATGTTACGGATGTTACCTTGGACATGTTGTCGCACCTGACGATGTTTATTGTATATGCATCGATACTTAAGTATGTTTCCCGGGGCTTTTTGCGGTACTCAACGTACAGTAATCCCTTATGTAAGCATCATGCCCTTCTATGTACCTCTCCAGCAGTCTGTCCCTTACGGGCATGTATTCCTCCCTCAAGAGGTCGTACATGTACCAGTCGATCCTATTTCCCATGATATAACCGGACCTTCTCGCGGTGCCCGTGTGTACGAAGCCCACCGCGTCAAGTACATTTATCGCCCGGGGATTTATGGAGGAAGTCCAGGCAGATATCCTATCATATCCGAGGTGGAAGAACAGCATCTCGCAGAGCCCCATGGTTATCTCCTTCCCCAGGCCCTTGTTCCAGTAGTCTCTCTCGCCTATGAAGGCACCTATGGAGGCGTCCTTGATCCGGTGCGAGTTGTCCTTGTATGATGAAAAGCCCATGACCTTGTCGTCACTGACCATCTCCACCACGAATTTACGCCTTTTGGTATCCTTTATGTACTCCTCGTACTCCCTTTCTATGTCGTCCATGTTCTTGAACACCAGGGGTTTTCCCCGGGAATAGAGGGTACATACATGGCAGTTCTCCCATACCTCCAGGAGGCGAAGGTCTTCCCTTCTCAACGGTCTGAACCTTATCCTGCCTATCTCCATCATCTATCAGTATTCCCTCCATGTATGATTGCATTTCGTGCACTTGAATATCCTGGTCTCCGGTTCGTCCGCGGACCTTGTCTGTTCCAACCGCCAGAAGGCTTTGTTGTTCTTGCATTTTCGGCAGCGCACCTGAAGGGTCGGAAGAGTACCGACATCGGCACCCAGTATCACTATCTCCTTCTCCTGTCGTTTGGCGGTAATGACCTGGCGGTCGTCGGTGTTGACCTTACGGGAAAACCCGCATTTTTTACATATCCATTCGCCGTTTTCGGCCTTCATGAGGGAGTTGCATTTGTCACAAAACATATTATTCCAAGGTGGATTGATAAAACTCTCATATAAAGTTTATGTGGAATTCAACCCAGGAATTCCCTGGCCTGTTCCCTGTCTATGGCAAGGGCATCGAGCATGTAATACAGGCTCTTCCTCAGTATTATCTCCTCCCCGCCGTCCGCCAGGAATTTTTCCATCATCACAGGTGCCCTGAAGCGGTAACCCACCGCCATCTCGGCCAGGTAGCGTGGCCTGTTCTCGGGGTCCAGTTCGGCTGCCTTACCGTAATGCTTCTCCGCCTTCTCGAACTTGCCCACTTCTATACAGAATTCCGCCAGTGCCTGGTGGTAGAAGGGATTCTCGTCCATCTCTATGGCCTTCTCGTAATCCTGGACTATTTCCTCTGAATCGATCGTAGGTATGCCCAGGGCGGCTTCCGCCTTGCCAAAAAATGCACGGGCGCACTCTTTCTTCTTCAGGGCCTTTTTGAATGCCTTGTATGCGCCTTCATGGTCGAAATCGTTCAGAAGCCTTTCCCCTTCTTCGAGTAACCGTTCCGAGTCTGTCATGTTATCTAGTTAGATAGAAAGCATCTAAGGGGAAATAAATCTTTCTCAGTAACCTTTAAATATCATACTCCGTCCGGTGCTTCCTTGGCGGGTACGCCGTAGACCTTTTTCATGGGTGGAACATCCCGTGTGACCACGGAGCCCGCGCCCACCACCGCCCCCTCACCCACGGTCACCCCGGCCATTATGGTGGAATGGGCACCGATCCTGGCACCTTTTTCTATCACCGAAGGCTCTAGCACGGAGTCCATGTTACGGTCGTTGATTATGCATACCATGGGTCCTAGGAAAACGCTGTTGCCAACGGTGGTGCCGCTGGATAGGTAGACTCCACTCTGGATGGACACATCCTTGCCCACGGTGCAGTTGTCCTCGATGATGGTCCCCGACCCCACCACCGTTCCCTTGCCCACCATGCTGTTCTCCCTTATAAGCACGTGATGCCCGGTCTGCACACCGTCCCCGATCATAACACCCTCGTAGATCACCGTACCGTCCCTGAGCAGGACGTTACATCCTATCATCGTTGCACGCAGGATACTCATGTCACCACCATCCAGCAATCTTGCACGTTTCTTGCCCGGATACCCAATGATCACGTCCTCGCCTATAACCGCCCCTTTGCCTATTTCGACAGGTCCCATCTTTCTCATACCATCACAACCGTATCTCCCTGCCCTCCTTCAGTGAGAGGTAAGCGGCTTCCGCCACCCGCATGCTCTCCATGCCGTCGTCTCCCGTTATAAGCGGCTCCTTCTTGCCGGCTATGGCCTTCATGAAATCCAGCATCTCCCTCTTCAAGGGTTCCTGTCTTTTTACTGAAAATTTGCGTATGTTGTGCTCCAACGGTATGTCGAAAAGGTTGCTCACGTCGTACTCGATGAGTTGTGACGAGGTGACCACAAGGCTCTGGGTGATATAATCCACCTCGATGTAATCGTTGGAACAAGTTATGGAAAGAGTTCTCACCTTGTGGGGCGTCAACCAGTTCACCTCCAGCACACCGGTCACACCCTTTTGGAATCTCAACATTATGTTGGCGTGGTCCTCGAAACCGTTATCATCCTGGCTGGTACCCCCCATGGTATATACCTTAACCACCCTTTGGTCCAGCAGGTATCTCATCACGTCTATGTCGTGTATCGCCAGGTCGTAGATCACGCCCATGTCCGATACCCGGCTGGGGAACGAGCTCACACGTCTCGAGCTTATGGAGATAACATCTCCCACGTTACCCTCCTTCAGCAAGGTCTTGGCCGTTGAGACCACAGGATTGTACCTCTCTATCATCCCCACCGCCAGTACCACCCCCTTTTTCTGTGCGGCTTCCACAATGTGTTTTGCATCTTCCCTGGACTGTGCTATGGGCTTCTCCACCAGTACGTTGATACCGGCATCTATGACCTTATCAGCCACCTCAAGGTGCGTACTGGCCGGTGTTGCGATGGTGATACCGTCGGGATCCTGTTTCAGCAGCTCCGAGGTGTCGGAGTACCACGGAACCCCGAAACGCTCTCCCACCTTTTTGGCGACTATCGTATCCGTATCAGCCACTCCGCAAAGCACCCCTAGATCATCCAGTACCCTGGCATGATTCTGCCCCATGGAACCTACGCCCACTACTCCTATCTTCATGGAATCGAAAGGTAATGTGCTCGGGGTTATATATATTTAGGTGTGGTTCCTTTCATCCATACTACCGCTCCTCAAACCCACCATGTCAAAGGTCACGTATCCGTATCCCAGTGACTTGAGTTTTCCTACTATTTCGGACGAGTTCGATATCAGTCTCTCATGCTCGGACCCTGGGACCTCTATACGTGCGATATCATCGTGATGACGCAGCCTGCATTCTCGGAATCCCAGCCCCTTCAGGTATGCCTCTCCCTCTTCCACCTTGCGGAGCTCTTCCTTACACAAAATTTCACCGTAGGGAAAACGGGTGGCCAGGCAAGATTGTGAAGGGGTGTCCCATGTGGTAAGCCCCAGCTCCTTCGATATTTTACGTATCTCGTACTTGGTCAGTCCCGCCTCGATCAGGGGGGAGCACACATCAAGTTCCTTCACCGCCCGTCTTCCGGGGCGGTGCTCACCGGTGTCGTCCCTGTTGCTGCCCTCTATTAGCCGGTATCCCTTTTCGGATCCGTTCTCCAGTATCTTCAGGAAGGCGGTGAGTATCATCTTTTTGCAGTGATAGCATCTGTCCTCCGGATTGCGTCTTATGTTTTCATCCTCTATGTCCGGTGTGTTGACTATCAGATGCCGTGTCACTCCCAGGTCACCGGCCGTGCTCACCGCCCTGTTCAACTCTTCTTCGGGTACAAGTGGTGAATAAGCCGTTAGAGCCACCACGTTTTCCGGACCAAGTTCGTCCACGCACACCTTCAAAAGTAACGTACTGTCCACTCCGCCGGAGAAGGCAACCGCTACCCGTGATGATCTTCGTACAAAAACCTTCAACTTACGGTATTTATGTACCAATGAACTCACACCTCGGAGCGGTCCTCCAGTGCACGTATAGTTTCGTGGTAAACCTTGCGTAAAGGCACTCCTTTCTTTCTGGCGATCTCCGCGCAGTGCTCATATTCCGGAGAGAAGGTTACGGGCCTGTTGTCCTTGTATCCTACCTTTACCTTCACATCTCCGTACTCTGTCTTCACCTGTATCGTCCTCCGCTCGAGGCAATATCTGCCGCCCTTTGATATGCGTACACCGAAGGTGGAACTCTCCATTAATATCATGTCACGTAAAGTCTCGGTCAGTTCCGGTGCGCACAGAACGGTGACTTTTGTGCCCGGCCGGTTCTTCTTCATGTATATGGGTGTTAGGGTAACATCCAGGGCTCCCGCCCGGAACAGTTCTTCCGAGAGGTAGGTGTATATCTCGGGGTTCATGTCGTCTATGTTGGTCTCCAGTATCATTATCTCCTGGGTGTTGGGCTCTTCACAACACTCTAATAACATGACCCTCAACAGGTTGGGATGCTCCATCTCCCTGTGCCCGGCACCGTAACCCACCTCCTTTATCCTTCCCGCCGGTATCTCGCCGTAGGAATCGCTTATGGCGGTAAGGATGGCCGCACCGGTGGGTGTTACCAGCTCTCCGTGGGCGCCAGTTGAGTAAACCGGCACTCCCTTCAAAAGCTCCAGGCTCGCAGGTGCCGGTACCGGTAACCTGCCGTGTGCGCACTCTATGAAACCGGTTCCCGTGTTTATGTCAGATGAGACTATACGGTCCACGCCCATACTTTCCAGAAGGATCAAGCTGCCGACCACGTCCACCACGGTATCCACCGCTCCGATCTCGTGAAAGTGTACCTTGTCTATGGGTATGTTGTGTATTCTCGCTTCCGCTTCCGCCAAATTCTCGAGTATGCCTGCCGCCTTATCCTTTATTTTTTTTGGTAGTTCGCTCTCGTCCAGTAACTTCCGTATGTCGGTAAGGGTTCTCAGGGGTTGTTGGACTCCCCTGTCGATTACCGTGAATTTCGTGCCGGATATACCCCCGCGTTCCACCCTCTCCGCTTCCAGTGAATACCCCTTTATGTTCAGTCCCTTCAACCCTTCCTCGAGTTCTTTTATGCCGGTAATGTTAGTGTCCAGTAAAGCGCCTATCAGCATGTCACCGCTTATACCCGAGAAACAGTCTATGTAAAGGACCCTATCAGTCTTCACTGTGGCATCCCTCCTCTTTATGTGTTAAAAGAGCGATGATCTGTGCGGCGGCGTAACCCGCCCCGAAGCCGTTGTCTATGTTCACCACGGTGACTCCCGAGGCACAGCTGTTGAGCATGGTGAGTAGTGCCGAAAGTCCCTTGAAACTAGCTCCGTATCCCACACTGGTGGGCACCGCGATCACCGGTACCTTCACCAGACCGCCCACCACGCTGGCCAGGGCACCGTCCATGCCAGCAACCACTATTATCACCGTGGCATCATGAAGCTGCTCTCTGTTTCCCAGTAATCGGTGTACTCCCGCCACCCCCACGTCGTAGAGTTTTTCCACACGGCAGCCCATCACCCGGGCAGTTACCGCCGCCTCCTCAGCCACCGGTATGTCCGAGGTTCCCGCGGTTATTACCAGTATAGTTTCTTTCGAGGGTTTAACCTCCTCCCTTAGTACGTAAACCACTTTACCTTCACGGTTGTACACCGCATCCGGGAATTTTTTTTTCAGAGCTCTGTAGATCTCTTCGGTAGCCCTGGTGGCCAGAAGAGTTTTTTGTTTGCGGAGTATGCTCTCAGCTATACTCACCGTCTGCTCCAAACTCTTTCCCGGGCAGTAGATTACTTCCGGGAATCCCTTGCGTTCAGTACGGTGATGGTCGACACAGGCGAACCCCAGATCCTCGTAAAGACTGTCCATTATTATCCTCTTCGCCTCTTCGGTTTCCGTCCTCATGTTGCGAACATCATCCAAGAGTTTTTCCAGGGCTTTTTCATTCATGTTATCCACCCCAGTTAGAGCAAAGTAGATAAGATTTTTGACATCCTAGTGGCTGAAAAATTCCTCAAGGACGGCAAGAGCTTTTTCCCTTTTGGCGGGGTAAACCTCCACCTTGCCCCTGAATTTTATCACGTAACCGCCGTCGGAAAGTTCGGGTTCTTCCAGATACGCACTTCCCTTGTCTATCCTGAAATACAGATTGCAGTCGTCGTCCGTTCTCGATCCGAGGCTGTCCCGCAGGGATGTTTTTATCTCTTGCGGTAACCTTTCGAAAAATTCCCTGATCTCCCTCTTCCCGGAGATTTTCCTACGCATCACGGTGATGGTATTACCGTAGTACCCCCTAGTGTTAACCTCCTCTATCTCTGTATCTTCACCCAACAGGTTTCCGAGGGCTTCCCTTACCCTCACGGGGTCCTCGGTTGCGTGACAGTAGGTTTCTACCTCTATATAGTGGAAGGTCATATGGAACCGTTAGTATCGACAAAATATAAATATCCTGCTGTCGTCCCGTATGTTGTGATAAAATGGACTGGGGAATGAAGAACAGGATGTCGCAATTGATACAGAAGGACGGACGATGTCTCTTTCTGCCTATCGATCACGGTTACTTTCAGGGACCGACGACCAAACTCGAAAAGCCGGGCAAGACGATTGAGCCTCTTATGGAGTATGCGGACGCACTCTTCGTTACGCGAGGCGTGCTCAGGAACTGCATACCGCCGGACAATACCAAACCCGTAATACTGAGGGTTTCCGGCGGTCCCACGGTGATAGGCGAGACGCTGGCCGATGAGGTTTTAACCACCTCCATAGAGGAGATACTGAGGCTCAACGCCACCGCAGTGGGTATATCCATATTCGTAGGCAGCGAGTACGAGACCCAGACGGTGGAGAACCTTGCGCTTTTGGTGAACGAGTGCGAGGACTTCGGTATACCCGTGATGGCCGTTACCGCGGTGGGTAAGGAACTCGAGAAGAGGGACGCCAGGTATCTGGGGCTCGCATCACGTGTGGCCGCCGAGATGGGTGCACGGGTGGTGAAAACATACTGGTGCGAGAATTTTGAGAAGGTGGTGGAAGGATGCCCCGTACCGGTGGTCATGGCAGGCGGGCCTCGGGTGGACAGTGACAGGGAGGTATTCGACTTCGTCTACGACGGTATAAGCAAGGGCGCAGCCGGTGTGAATCTCGGCCGTAACGTTTGGAAGAACAAGTATCCGGTGCACATGATCCGGGCACTCAGGGCGATAATACACGAAGGCGCCACCGGGGACGAAGCGAACCAACTCTTCGAGGAATTGAAGGGCGAGTCGTAGATGCGGACAGCCGTGTACCACAGCAACAGCGATGTTCGCATCGAAGAGATGCCCGTACCCACCATAGGTGCCCGTGAACTGCTGGTGAAGGTGCACGCTAGCGGTATCTGCGGAAGCGATGTGATGGAGTGGTACCGCATAAAAAAAGCTCCCAGGGTACTGGGGCACGAGATAGCCGGCGAGATAGTGGAGGTGGGGGACGAAGTCAGAGGTCATGGGGTTGGAGACAGGGTCTTCGTATCCCATCACGTTCCCTGCGGTTCGTGTGCTTATTGCGAGTCCGGGCACACCTCTGTCTGCGATACGTTGCGCAGCACAAACTTCCACCCCGGCGGTTTCGCCGAGTACGTGAGGATCCCCGCCATAAACGTGGAGAAGGGAGTCTACAAACTTCCCCCTTCCGTGAGCTACTCCCAGGGTGTGTTCGTGGAGCCCCTGGCTTGTGTGGTGAGAGGTCAGGGCTTCCTGGATGTGACGCCTGACGATACCGTTATGGTCATCGGCAGCGGCATCTCGGGACTGCTCCATATCAAACTGGCCAAATCGGTGGGTGTGAAGAAGGTGATCGCTACGGATATCCAGGATCTTCGCCTGAAGGCGGCGGAGGGTTGTGCCGACGTTGTTACCCGTGATATATCCGGGTATCGTGCCAACAAAGTGGTGGTGTGCGCCGGTGCTTTGTCTGCCATGGAGGGCGCCCTGGAAGCTGTGGGCCGGGGCGGACGCATACTACTCTTCGCACCCTTGAAACCCGATGAGCGATTACCGCTGCCGGTATGGGACCTGTGGAAGGACGAGGTATCTCTGGTCACGTCCTATGCTGCCAGCGACCGTGATATAAGTGCGGCCATGGAGTTGATATCGTCGGGCCGCGTGGTGGTTGATGATATGATCACCCACGAATTACCACTTGAGGAAGCTCAGGAGGGCTTCAGGCTGACTGCTTCCGGCGATAGCTCGCTGAAGGTTATACTGCGACCGGACCTGTGAACTTCCAGGGTGTATGGGTTTTATCGAGAGACGAAGTACTATTTCAACAGTACAAAGCTCTTCAAGACGGAGAGTTCCAACTGCGAAATTTTCTTCTTGAAGATGAACATGAGCACCCTTTTGTGTGCGTGTTTATACCTTATGGTCACTCTTCCGTTGGATAATGCCCTTGAGATGCCCTTGTCTTCGCACTTCACCTTTCCGACGAAGTGCAGCACATCATCTTCTTTTGACAGTACCTCGAAGCTGATCTCGGGTTCCACTATCCAAAATATTTGCGCGCCCTTATATTTCGCTCCGAGAAAGGTTCGGCCGTCACAGCTTGCGGTCTCCTCCTTGATGTGGATGTCCCAGGAAGACGGTAGTACTATCTTGTAATGCCCTCCATCCTCATCTTGCTCTATCAGAAACCCATTTTTTTCAGTGGTGTTCATATTATCTAATGT
>JAFDTY010000068.1 GCA_019594055.1 Candidatus Haladaptatiplasma halalkaliphilum
AACGAGGTATTTTCCAAAGTCCATAAGGCCGGAACCGAGATACCCAAGGGGCTCAAGGACGATGTTGACCAATTCGAAGTCGTCATCGAGAAGGCCATGGTGGACGATATAATGGATGCGAGACATTCCGCACCGGAAGAGATAAAACCCTTTGTGGACGCATGGCTACTTCGATATGACGTGAGGATGCTGAAAAGGGCGATAAAGGCATCTATAAGAGGTCTCACCAGGGAGCAGACGAAGGATACAGTATTTCCGGTGAGGATGGTCGACGACGCCCTCATAGAGGAGATAATGAATTCCAGGGACTTCCAAGAAATTTTGAACGTTGTAAAAGGCACTCCCTTCGGCGAAGTGTTCACCGGTAGAGAGACAGAAGAGGATTTCTTCATCATAGACTCAAGGCTGGATGGGTACGCCTTCGGTAAGATGAAGTCCACCATGTTACGTGCGGAGACAGAGGACCAATCCGCCCTCAAACTGTTCGTTGGTAAGTACACCGATATAATGAACCTGAAAGTGTTGATACGTGGTATACACGAGGGTGTTGACAGTGACGGGCTCGGGGAGGCGATGCTACCTGCCGGCCGTGAGCTTCCGGGATGGAAGCTCGATAAGATGAGGGAGGCCCGTGATATCGACGAGGCACTGGTGGAACTGGAGGGCACCTCCTATGGAGGATTGAGAAAGGCCGGGGCTGACAACGACCTGTATGCAAAGGAGAGGTACCTGGATAATATGCTACTTGAGATAACATCCAATATGATGACACAGTACGTGTTGAGTGTTGGACCCATACTCAGATTCCTTATGGGTAAGGAGTTCGAAGTACGTAACTTGAAAGCGGTTGCCAGGGGTATAGCCGAAGGGTTGAAATCCGCGGACATAAAAGAGATGATGGTAATCGAGGGGATAGCATGAAGGTGGTCGTCGTGGGTGATGAACACATGGCCCTGGGTTTCGAACTGGCAGGTGCGGACGAAAGCTACACCCCGGGAACGGACATGGAGGCCATCAAGATACTCGACAGGCTTGTGGAATCGTCAGATGTCGCCGTGATATTACTCTCCGAAAGGATAGCGGAGAACGTCCGGGGTGAATTGGAGAGGATCACACAGAACAAGGGGCTGTATCCGGTAATAGTCGAGATGCCCGGTAAAGACGGCCCTGTGAAGGATAAGAAGGACATTTTGAAGGAAAAGATCCGCAGGGCCGTCGGAATAGATATTACATTACAGGAGAAGAGTTAACATGGTCGGAGAAGTTGAAGAGCAGATAAAACAGATAAAACCCGCTGATAGCGAAGAAAAAGGCAGGATAATCAAGATCGCAGGTCCCGTGGTACAGGCGGACAATCTAAAGGGCGCCGAGATGTACGAAGTGGTGGAGGTGGGGGATGAAAGACTCATAGGTGAGATAATCGAGCTTCACGAGGACGTAGCCACCATACAGGTGTACGAGGAAACAGGTGGTATGTCACCCGGTGAGCCCGTAAGGAGGACGGGAAAACCTCTATCCGTGGAACTCGGCCCCGGATTGATACAGAATATCTACGACGGCATCCAGCGACCCCTGGAGTTGATCAAGGAGGAAACGGGCGACTTCATCAAACGAGGAGTGGACGTACCTCCGCTATCGGAGGATAAAAAATGGGAGTTCGAGCCGCTGGTACAAACGGGAACAGAGGTGGGTGCCGGTGATATCATCGGAAAGGTTCAGGAAAGTACCGTGGTGGAGCACCGTATAATGGTTCCTCCCGGGGTGAAGGGGACGGTGAAGGAGATAGTATCACAGGGCGAGTACACCATCAAGGATAAGATAGCTGTTATCTCCACGGAAAAGGGAGAAAGGGAACTGACCATGAGACAGTACTGGCCTGTGCGTATCATGCGCCCCATAATCAAAAAGCAAGCCCCCAGGGATCTATTGATGACGGGCCAGAGGGTTCTGGATACATTCTTCCCCCTCACCAAAGGTGGTACCGCAGCTATTCCAGGGGGGTTCGGGACGGGTAAATGTGTTGTGGGTGAAACACCTGTACTCCTTGCAGACGGCACGAAGATGCGGATAAAAGAGATATACGACAGGTACAAAGATGACGGAAAGGTATGCCTTGATGAAAACGAAGATCTGATAGAACTTGAGAAGCCCATTGATATACTTTCCATGAGCGATGGAGATATTGTCAATAAGAAAGCAACATGTATATACAAGGGAAAAACGGACAGCACGATTGTGATACGCTCCAAATCTGGTCGTGAAGTGGAGTTAACCCCCATCCACAAACTCTTCGTCTTGACTCCTGAGATGGAGATCATCGAGAAACCTGCAGGGGAGATACGTGAAGGAGATACCCTCCTGATCCCGAGAAAATTACCCACTAATTCAGGTAATAAAGCAAAAATACTAATTGAAAAATTGCTTCCAGAAAAGAGGATATGTGGCGAGGACTTTATAAAACTCACCGAAACTTTACGAATTTTGGAAAAGAGATACGGAGATAGGAAAGCACTCGCTGAAAAACTCAAAATCAGCGAAGACTGTCTTACTGGCTACACCCTCGGAAAGAACCGGCCCATGGTAAAGTTCGCATACAAGGTTTTTAGAGAGATGGGCATAGAATATAATATACAATATATCAAATCTGAAAGAAGATCTAAGCCTATAAATGTTCCTCTGGAAATGGACGAAAAATTCGCAGAACTATTAGGTCTTTTACTTGGGGATGGATGCCTCAAGCCAAATTCTGTTCACTTTTTCAACAATGATGAACAACTTCTCTCAAGAGTTGAATATCTTATTAATGATCTTTTCGAAGTAAAAACGGAAAGAGAGTATGCGAACACCGTGAATTCAGTAAAGGTAAATTCAAAAACATTGAGAGACCTCCTTGTTTCTTTGGGTTTTCCCGAGAAGGACAAATCTAAAACATGTTATATCCCCCGTGAGGTGCTTCAGGGTGATGAGAAGGTAATCGCTGCATTCGTAAGAGGTTACTATCTCACTGATGGTAGTTTCAACCGCTATGAAACTGAAATCAGCACATCTAGTTTTAGGATGGCAAGCGATTTGGCCTATGCCATTACAATGATTGGGAGTGCTCCTCGTATTAGTACTAAAGAAACTAAAGCAAATAAAAGTTACAGATTGAGGATATCCGGTGAGGAATTAGTGAACTTTTATGATAAAACATCCGTGGACCATAGAAAATATGAAATTGTACAAAAATATTTGAATAAAGACACAAGGTATTTCAGGGGAGTGGATTCGGTAAGGATATCTCCTGAACTGGTGATGGAAAAATTCCAAGGAAGTGGATTATCTAGGAAAATATTCAAAGAAAATGGTATAAAGATAGCAAATTATACAACCCATAAAGAAAGAATGAGTGTCCCAGTTTTTAGAAAATTTTCTAATATCATCGCTGATGAATATTTAACTACTATTGCTGAGAACCACTTAGGCCATTTCATGCCTGATCCTGTGGATTCTATTGAGGTACACCGGGAAGTAAAAACGGTATATGACCTGACGGTGCCGGAGACCCATAATTTCATCGGGGGAAACGCACCGATGATACTACACAATACGGTGATCCAGCACCAGCTGGCCAAGTGGAGCGATGCCGATATAGTCGTATATGTGGGCTGCGGAGAGCGGGGCAACGAGATGACGGACGTTCTGACGGCCTTTCCCGAACTGGAGGACCCCCGAACTGGAGAACCCCTCATGCGCCGTACCGTTTTGATAGCCAATACCAGTAACATGCCCGTTGCCGCAAGGGAGGCGTCAGTTTATTCGGGTATCACCATAGCGGAGTACTATCGTGACATGGGCTACAACGTGGCTCTCATGGCGGACTCCACTTCTCGATGGGCCGAGGCCTTGCGCGAGATATCGGGCAGGCTGGAGGAGATGCCGGGTGAAGAAGGCTACCCGGCGTACCTGGCTTCGTCACTAGCTGCCTTCTACGAGCGTGCGGGTATATGCAAGCTAATGGGTGAACGCGAAGGTTCCATATCCGTTATCGGCGCCGTCAGCCCGTCGGGAGGTGACTTCTCTGAACCCGTAACCCAAAACACTCTGCGTATAGTACGTGTATTCTGGGCCCTGGATACCGAGCTGAAGAACAAAAGGCATTTTCCCTCGGTCAACTGGCTGCGCTCTTACTCTTTGTACCTTGACGACGTGGCACCCTGGTGGGCGGATAACGTAAACGAAAAATGGCACGAATTGAGGCGTAAGACCATGCGACTCCTCGAGAAGGAGAGCGAGCTTCAGGAGATAGTCCAACTGGTGGGGCCCGACGCACTGCCACCTTCGGACAGGTTCGCCCTCCAGGCCGCCCGTATAATACGAGAGGACTTCTTGCAGCAGAACGCATTCCACGATATCGATACGTACTGCGATCCGAAGAAACAATACCGGATGCTGGAAGTGATGATGTCATACCACGATAAGGGCATGGAGATGCTGGATAGAAAGGCATGCACGGCGGAAGAACTGGAACAGATGGAAGTGGTGGAAAAACTCAGCAGGATGTCCAAGGTGCCTTCGGAACAATGGGAAGAGAGATTTGCGGATATCGAGATGAACATGAACAAGGAATTCACGTCTTTTGAGGAGGACTGAAGATGGCTGAAGAAGTGAAGAAAAAGATGGAGTACAGGAATGTGACTGAGGTTTCGGGCCCTCTCCTGGTGGTCGAGGGTATAAAGGACGTTGCCTTCAACGAGATAGCCCGTATCAAGCTGCCCAGCGGCGAGGAGCGGCTGGGACAGGTACTGGAGGCGGAAACGGACAGGGCGGTACTGCAGGTATTTGCGGGTACAAGAGGATTGGATACGGATCTAACATCGGTTCAGTTCACCGGAGAGGTGATGAAACTTGGGGTATCCAGGGAGTTATTGGGTAGAATATTCAACGGCCTGGGAGAACCCATCGACGACAGTCCGGATATACTGGCGGACGAGAGACGTAACATAAACGGCGACCCCATCAACCCGTCGGCAAGGGAGTTCCCAAGGGAATTCATTCAAACCGGCGTATCCACCATAGACGGTATGCTCACCCTGGTGCGCGGTCAAAAACTTCCGATCTTCAGTGCCAGCGGGCTTCCCCACAATAGCGTGGCCGCACAGATAGCCCGTCAGGCGAAGGTGCTGGGCGAGGAAGAGGAGTTTGCAGTCGTATTCTGTGCCATGGGGATCACTGCCGAGGAGGCGAATTACTTCATGCAGGATTTCGAGCGTACCGGTGCATTGGAACGTGCCGTATTGTTCCTCAACCTAGCAAACGACCCGGCCATCGAGAGGATAATCATCCCCAGGATGGCGCTCACCACCGCAGAGTACCTGGCCTTCGACCTCGGCATGCAGGTGCTGACCATACTTACGGACATGACGAATTACTGCGAGGCACTTCGTGAGATAGCGGCGGCGAGGGAGGAGGTACCGGGCAGAAGGGGGTACCCGGGCTACCTTTACACCGACCTTGCCAGCATATACGAACGTGCCGGACGTATCGTGGGTCGTGAAGGTTCCATAACCATGATACCGGTGCTCACCATGCCAGACGACGATATCACCCACCCCATACCCGACCTTACGGGATACATCACCGAAGGGCAGTTGGTGTTCTCCAGGGAGCTGCACAGAAAGGGTATAAGACCTCCTCTTGTACCGGGCGAAAGTCTTTCAAGGCTCATGCAGCACGGTATCGGCTCGGAGCGGACGAGAGATGACCATATGGGTGTCAGCAACCAGCTGTACGCGGCCTACGCCGAAGGCAACCGCCTCAGGGACCTTGTGGCCGTAGTAGGTGAAGAGGCTCTGACAGACAGGGACCGTGACTACCTACAATTTTCCGATGAGTTCGAGGATCGGTTCATCGCCCAGGGAGAGGACGAGGACAGGAGCATAGAGGAGACCCTGGAGCTCGCATGGGACCTGCTCACCATAATACCCAAGAGAGAGCTGAAGCGTATCGACGAGGAGTTTATCGAAAAATATTATCCTGAGTGAGGGCTTCGCCCCGGGCAAAAACGATTTATGTATGCCGGGTATATCTTGTTCCATGTACTCGGAAGAAGAAGGTGAAAAAGCGGTAAGGATCACAAGAAGCGTTATCGAGGCATATGTCAGGGGAGAGCGGCCCTCGGACATCGAATATCCACCCGTGTTCGACCGGAAGGGTGGGGTCTTCGTAACGTTGAATAGATACCCGTCGGGAGACCTCAGGGGGTGTATAGGATATCCCGAGCCCGTGTTAAAGTTGAAAGAGGCACTGCCCCAGGCGGCAATGAGTGCTTGTAGGGATCCGAGGTTCAATCCACTCGGATCGGAGGAGCTAGACGGTATAGTGGTGGAGGTGACACTGCTCACTCCACCGGAAGAAATCGAGTACGATACACCTTCCGAACTTCCGAAAAAGATATCTTGCGGAAGGGACGGTTTGATCATATCTCTGGGATTCAACAGCGGCCTTTTACTTCCCCAGGTACCCGTGGAATACGACTGGAGCGAGGAAGAGTTCCTGGAGCATACGTGCATGAAGGCGGGCCTACCTAAGGATTCCTGGAGACAGGGCAGCTGCACGGTTAAACGGTTCCAGGGTACCATCTACGCCGAAGTGGAGCCTGCGGGTAAAGTGGAGAGAAGAGGATTTCGATGATACTGAAAGGGCTTACATACATAAAAGACGGCTTGAGTAACAGATACATAGATATCCGGGACGGCAAGATAGCATCCATAAGCCGTTCGCGCCCCTCCGATACCGATATATTCGAGTGGGACGGTGTAATACTACCCGCCGGTATAGACCTGCATGTTCATTTCAGGGACCCGGGTGACACCGCGAAGGAGGATTTCCAAACCGGTACGTTGAGCGCTGCATTTGGCGGTGTTACCACTGTACTGGATATGCCCAACAACCATCCCCCCACCGACACCCCGGAAAGGTTGAAGGATAAGATACGGTCGGCGGGAAAAAATGCGTGTATAGATTTTGGCCTTTACGGGATGGTGAGCGAAGGCAGTTTGAAGATGTCCGAACTGACGACGCATTTCAAGGTGTATATGTCCTCCAGTACCGGTGTGGAAGGTGGGTACGACAGTGAACAGGTGAAGGACCTGCTCCGACGCGGATGCCATGTGGCATTCCACTGCGAGGACCCGGACATGTTCGGTGAACCGGGTGACGACCTGCCGGGATACAACGAAGAGAGATCGGCGGAAAGTGAGGTGTCAGCCATAGGATCGTTGATAAACCTTCCCGACGGAAAAAAAAGGGTATGTCACGTTAGCACACGAAAAAGTATTGAACTCGCCCGGAAGGCATCGTGTGTGGTGGAGGTCACACCCCATCATCTGATTTTGAACGAAGAGGCCCTTCTCGGTCCCTTCGGCAAGGTGAACCCTCCGTTGAGAGGCATGGACGAGCAGTACGAACTATGGGAGAGCTTCGAAAGGGGTGAGATAGACGTTCTTGCCAGCGACCACGCACCTCATCTTATGGATGAAAAGGATGTGGATTTCGGGGACGCCCCTGCGGGTCTGCCTGGTGTGGAGACCATGTACCCCCTCATGTTGAACTATGTGTCTTTGGGGAAGATCTCTCTCTCCACGGTGGTAAAGGCGATGGCCGAGCGTCCGGGGGAGTTACTCGGATGTAAAAAAGGCCGTATCGCCGAGGGTTACCATGCCGATATGGTACTGGTCGACTTCCGTGAAGTGGAGAATATACATACGGAAAGACTTCATTCCAAGGCAGACTGGACGCCCTACCTTGATTTCAGGGCCATATTCCCCAGGCACGTTATATCACGGGGCGAGTTCGTGGTCCGTGACAGAGAATTCGTGGGTAAAAGGGGCCGCGGTGAGTACGTTACCGGTGTGACATAGACGGTAGGTCACTGCTGAACTAGTCGTTGAGTACGGTGATGATTTTCGTACTCTATGATCCTAGAAATCCGTCGAGCTTGTCAAGTTTTTAGTGATTTCTGTCTTTTTGTATTGACTTATTCAGCATAAGATAATAAGCTGGGCAGGGATTCTCCTGTTTGTTGAAATCTGTCATATCACTAAAGTTTTGACAGGCTCAATCCGTCGAAATGTTTTTAAGAGTGTACCCTCTATACTATTGTGATTGGTATGATCAACAACTCGAAGATATACGGTTTCATAGCTGTTTTGCTGATCGTGAGTTCTGCTTCCGCCGCATATATCTTTACACCGGATATCGATTTATGGGGTGAGGAAATTGACACCGATGATACGGTTGAATCGGTGTGGCACTATACCGTACCGGTGGAAGTGCACAGCGGCCTTGTCGAACGTGAAGAGTGGATAGTTTCACTCACATTGAACATCACCAAAGAGCTCGGCGGTTACGGCGAGTTCGACGGAAACTCTGTTCGTGTGTGGGAGACCAATGACACCTGGTACCCATTATGGGATGCTATATTCCAGGAGCGGTGGTTGGACGACGATAATCTGGAAATGAGCTGGTTGATGAACGGTACGACACCGGCGAATACCACACGATATTATACTGTATTGTTCGACATTCTTGAGAACGGTCCGAAGACAGCGGTGGAACAGAAATCTTTGATAGATGAATCGAGAAATACCGGTAAGGTTGAAGTTAACGAGACAGACGGACATATCTGGATCACCGGAAATGATTACGATGTAAAGATCGATACACAAAGAGGTGGCAGCAGGGTGATCAAATTCAACAACTCCACCAGAAAAGGTTACGTGTTCGATACAACGTGGATGTCTTGGCATTCTGATGTATTTAACTGGCGCAACAAGGGTGTCGAGACCACATTAACGGCCGAAGGACCATTGTACACTGCCATAGAATTCAGGTCGGAATGCGGTACCGAAGGTTACACATGGTACTTCTTTCCGGATTCCATGCGTATCGAATCAGGTAATTTTTCGCAAACTATGTCTTTCGATACAATCGCGGATAACGTCATCAACACAGATGGAGTGTTGGTGTGGAGCACCGGTTATTCGGAGAACCTCACCAGGACCAATCCATCTTCTCAGGTCGGCGGGAAATCATCTAGCAAACCGGGTAATGGCGTACCACCGGGCAGACGGTACACCACTCACAGCAATATCACAAACTTTTTCTACATCGTAGGGCCGGAGGATAAGGAGAAAAAACACAGTGCGGGGTTCTGGGCGGTAACCCAGGACGGGTTCGAACAGACGATATACTGTGCGGGAGAAAAAGGTCTTCGGTGGACGATGAACGGTACGGAAGCATGGTTCGGTTTTGCAAGCTACGCGCGTACAGCGAACGTCACCATGAACTATCAATACCCACCAAGAATCACGAGACACCGTACGGTCGTGAGGATGGTGAACCCGAGGATAATGAACGATGTGCACCTTGAAGAACAATTGCTGTTCATAGACGGTTGTATTTATGTTGGTCATGCTATCCTACCACTGATAGCGAACTTGACAATGGTGGAGATGGAGGTTTATATCGATGGTAACATGTCAGTACGGCGATGGGCTAGCACTTCGTTCCGACATTCAAGAGTTCACTTCGAGGAAGCCGGCGAGGGCGGTCGATATCTCCGAGTCAATGGTAAGATCGACATGCTTCAAACTCGTGTTTCAACGGACAAAGGGCACCACCTTCGCGTCATTTTAAATAACGAAGCTTCTATCCATGACAGCACTTTCAGACATCTTTGGAACGGTATAGAGGTGAATTCTGATGATGTGGAGATAACCGATGTTGATATAAGGTACAGTCATGGTGCGGGGATAATCGTGACCGAGGGTAACTTGCCTCACATATCCGGCGGAAAGATTGGAGATTGTCGTTTCGGAGTATTTTGGGGTGCCGAGCCTATTAACAGTACGATCAACCCACCAATAGCGGATTTTACATATGCTCCCGAAAATCCATTGGAGAATCAACGTGTCGAGTTTACGGATAGATCCAGAGAAACACATCATGAGATGGAACTGAGCTGGTATTGGACATTCGGAGACGGTACAACAAGCGTTGAACAAAATCCTGAAAAAACTTTTTCAAGGGGCATATACGAGGTTAGATTAACGGTAATAGGCGAGGTGAGAGGCTATATTGTAGGTTCATCAACCATCTCAAAGGTGTTACAGGTCGGGTCCAGGGATTCCCCGACAGCAGGTTTTACAATAGAGCATCCAGGTTTACCACCCGACAACGAATTCATATCACCGAGAAATCCAAAGACGTTAGAAAATATAAGGTTTATAGACCACTCCATACCACTTCAGTGTGATGAAGATGATTCCTATCTCGACAAATGGGAATGGGACTTAGGCGATGGAACGAACATCGTTGAGAATACCGGAGTCACCGTGGTTCACAGCTACGAAAAAAAGGGTACATACACCATATCACTTACGGTAACGGACAGCGAAGGCCGTATTGATACGGCCGAGAGGACATTGACGGTGGATAACCGGAAACCTGTTGCCCGGTTCGATTATTCACCCGAAGATCCCGGGTTAGACGAGGATGTACTCTTTGAATGCAGATCATACGACATAGACGGACATATAGTCTCCCGCACATGGAATTTCGGTGATGGCGCGACCTCGTCCGAGGAGAACCCTACACACGCCTACGGTGAAAGAGGATATTATCATGTATCACTAACCGTTGAGGATGACGACGGCGGAAAAGCAACACACACGCGCCAGATACGCGTGGGAAATCCACCGGTAGCGATGATATCCGAGTACAAGATAGTTGGCAACTTCGTAAAAGAAGGCGAACTATGGCATATGACCGTGGAGTTAGATGGAAGGGGATCGTACTCAGATCATGGAGATATAGTGAACTACAGATGGGAGCTTGGGGACGGAAACATTATCGAAGGAGGCAGCGAAAAGTCACGGATCGACTATACCTATGAACACAACCTTCCGCAAATAGGCTTCTGGTTCCCAAGACTCACGGTTACCGATGATGTAGGGCTGACCCACACCACCTCTACGAGAGTAGTAGCATATTACCCGGGAGGTTACACCGTATCGGGTCTTCATCTGTACGATAATCACATCGGGCTACGCATGGTATATGGAGATGTTGGCAACGATGAAGACTCGGTAGGTAGGGAAGTGATAGGTTACAATTACGTTAACGTATTCGACAGCACCATTCACAACAACAACATAGGTATACTCTCCGAAGGCGCGCACTTCGCTATCAAGGATACCTATGTATTCGATAACCATGCCCGTTCCGTTAAGGTCATCGGTAACGAAGCTCTAACGTTGATGGTACCCGTAACCGGTGCTTACGACAGGCGACCGGATATGCTGAAGTTCGAAAACTTCGGTACGGATTGGGATCCCGATGAAGATTGGTCAGGTGATGGACTATCGTGGACGGACGAGCTCTGGAGATACGGTACCGACCCATTCCTGCCTTCGGATATAACGGTGGACACCGATGGCGATGGCCTGTCGAACATGGATGAAGCCGATGTTTACGGCACCGACCCGCTGAGCCCGGATACAGACGGGGACGGTCTATGCGACTATACTGAAGTGAGAGGTCTGGTATTGAGAAGTGTAGTGGATTTAGAAGAAAAAGGTCAG
>JAFDTY010000050.1 GCA_019594055.1 Candidatus Haladaptatiplasma halalkaliphilum
AGGGAAAACATACCATCATCCCCAAAAACCATATGTAGCATATAATTTATAGAATCCCCCAACTGATCTACGGCATTATCAATCATTTCATTAAAAAAGGAGCCCATACCACTAGCATCTCCATTTAAGACGCCTGAATTTGCAATCACACCTACAACACCGAACGGACTGATGTACTTCTGGAACGGTTTGATGAAGTTCATCACGTACATCATCACATCCGTGATCTGCTCAGCCTTATCTTGCTGCCCCATGAACGACAGCATGAATCCCGTGCCAGCGTTCATGGTGGCGTGCACGCTTTCGTCACCATCTAGGGTGTCCCACATCTGATTAAAAAAGGCGATATTACCTACGCTAAAGGTATACATTAGATATGTGATTGCCATATTTCGCAAACAAAAATATACCTTCTAACTAATCATGCAGAGAGCTTTAACGTTTCCAATTAGGTATATTGTTAACAAATCTTAAGGCATTCAGAAATATTGGTATGGTTGAGTTCACTCACATTTAAAATAATGATCACCTATAACATGTGTTATAATAATACCAAAAATCATAACAATGAATCCGATTAATGAGAGAATGCCTGTTTTGTAATAATGAAAATTCATATAATATTCTAACGCCACAACGACTATAAAATATGAGAGCCATATAGATATAGCAATAATTTTAATTGAACCAAATCTTACATTTTGCTTTCCAATTCCGCTCTCATTTTTCTCACCTACGTTAACACCACCCTTAACTACAATGCCGTAAAATAGGGGTGATAGTAATAACCAAACTATAATTATTGCAAGATTAATCTTATCTTTGAACAGTATCAAATCAAGTATGAGGTAGATGAATAAAAAAGCATAATATGTGGCCATAGATACGATATTTTTTGTATCTTCGCTCAAACCTTTATTTAGTATAAATATGTTAAGTGCCTTTACCATAATTATCGAGAAAATGTAAAGGACCCCGAATAGTAAATGGATACTCATTTCTTATCCACCTTATCACGCCCCCTTATTTATGGTAGTCGCATAAATTATCGTGTCAATCAATGTGCATGCTCCAACTAAACCTAATTCTACAGGTGTTGTACCACTAATAGTAATCTTCATGCCGTAAAATATTAACCCTAGTAATAGTAATGGGATTGAAACCGCTGTCATCATAATTACTTGTGACTCTAAAGACCATCCTGAAAATGTAATTAATATTTGGGTTAGCAATGATAGTCCAATATTTGTTGCATACAATGCTTGTGCAGTTCCATCATTCAATCCTATACTTAATGCTTGAGTAAAAGAAATCGCTATCAATCCGATTGATAGGCATTCTAGAATTATATTGTCGGTACCATCGGTGTTAAAATAATCGCCAACCCCACATATAATTCCGTCTATTAAAGAATTGGTGATACCTGCTACATTATAGAAATTTTTTAATCCGTCTATTGTTGGTAAATCTATGTTGAAATCCATGTCAATATCAATAATACCGTCAAAGAACCCCAAAATCATCTTTGTTGTCGCCGAAATTGTTGATCTAAATAGGTTTTCAACATAATCTAATACATCGCCTACATACGAAGATGTTGCTCCAACCCATTCGGTTAAAATGGAGATAGCACCGAACGGACTGATGTACTTCTGGAACGGTTTGACGAAGTTCATCACGTACATCATCACATCCGTGATCTGCTCAGCCTTATCTTGCTGCCCCATGAACGACAGCATGAATGCGGAGCCAGCGTTCATGGTAGCGCTCACGCTTTCGTCTCCATCCAGGGTGTCCCACTTGGCGAGTTCCGAGAAGAATTGGGTCATGTGATACTCTATACCGTTCGCCCAGTTCTGCAGTCCTTCTATTATGGGATTTATCACTGCGCTGAACATTGTTGATATGGCGTTCTCGACCCACCCCACAAGCGCGTTCACCATCTCGGTCACCGCGGCGGCTACCGATGTTATGGCCCCTTTTATGAGATCCCATATCCAGTTTCCGAAGTCGAGAAGAACGTCTAAAGCTCCTTTGACGTATCGTGTTCGCGAGAAGATGTTACCAGCACCGTTGGTGGTCTCGAGTTCCAGATCCCAGCCCGAAACCCTATCATCCGTATTTATGTTCAAATGCACTGCTTTTCTGATAAGTCCGTCTGACCCAACATCGTTGGGAGTTATTGAAAAGGTTACAGATTCACGCGGTGTTGCCAGATATATGCTTTCTACGCCCGAAGGGTCGTAAAGATGAATTACTACCACTGCATAATAACCTCCATCCGTTTTCCAATGCTGGTTCACCGTAAGACGGTCGACGATCGGCACACCCTGGTACTTTACAAAGGGATTGGTGGCGTTATCGAAGAAATTTTGCTCGTCTTCGCAGTTCGAATTGTTGAATCTTCCCTCGAACCTACGCATGCTCTCCACCCAGTCCATACCATCGAACTTTGGATCGTGTATGTTCCCAGGGTCGGCCTCAAACACATCGGGGATCCCGTCTAGATCTGTGTTCCTCCACGAGCCATCAAGATTCTTGTATGCCTTATGAGGGTCCGCATTATTGATATGACGTTCGTGTTGGGTCATCCCATCGTCATCGCAATAACTGAAATAAGGAACCGTGTATCCGTGGACCGCATTGCCATCGATCACTCCGTCACCTGAAGTGTCTGGGTTCAACGGACAAGTTCCGTGCACGAATAATTCATCGTAATCGCTCAAACCGTCTCCGTCGGTGTCAGGGTTAAGGGGATTTGTTCCGTGCACGTATATCTCATCGTAATCGCTCAAACCGTCTCCGTCGGTGTCAGGGTTCAGTGGGTCGGTTCCGTACACGTATATCTCATCATAATCGCTCAAACCATCTCCGTCGGTGTCAGGGTTCAACGGGTCGGTTCCGTATATCAGTAATTCGTCACCATCGGTGAGTCCGTCACCGTCCATGTCGGGGTTAAATGGACTCAGTAGCGAGTGTGTGAACTCCAACTTCACATTTTGCACGTAAACACCGATATTTTCACTGCCTATGCTCTTCACGGTTAAGCGCCAGTCGTGTGCATCATTATACTTGCCCATGGGGAATTCTTCAAAGTAATTCTTGGTAAAGGTCTTGGTGGTGTGGGAACTGGTTAGATCTATCGTTTCAGTGAATTCATCACCGGCACCAAATACCGTCAGAATGATCATGAATTGCCCCGATGCCTCCGATCTCATACAGGCGGTCAATTCTACCTGCTGCACAAAACCAGGTACCTGAATATCGTTTTTTCGCCACTTTTGTTCGTGGTACGGGCCCATCTCCGTACTCATGATATTATTGTTCGAAAAAAGAAGGTTGTAGGACATGGAGATGTTTTCATACAGAACATAATAACCCTTTGAATATAACATATAGTCCCGTACTGAAAATACCGGTGCCGGATTTTGCTCCGGGATCTCGAAGGTGAGTATTATGTGTTCGCCCGGTACGATGGTTACGAATTCGTCGTTACCTTCTAGCAGGATGTCAGTAACATCCTCCGCACCGTTGAGCATTGCACTTACCATGGGGGCTTTTTGTACTTTCACGGGTGTCGGTACCGAGTTGTCCAGACCCACAAAGTCTACCGAATGGTTCTGAGTGCTGAATATCTTTACCTCGAGTTCGCCTATGCCACCTTGTACAAACTGCTGCAGTACATCTCCGAGCGGTATGACCATGTCCGATGGGTGGTTGCGTGGGTGGAGTACTGTTACGTTGGTCCAGTCACTACCGTCCGCGCGTATACTGATGTAGAGTGACGTTTTTACAGGATCCCATGGTTGTAAAAACATAGGTCCTATATCCGCACCTTGGGTAGAAGGCTCAGTGTAAGATTCGAAGCCGTAGCTCCTGACCACCAGTTTCTGATGTTCCCAAAGTGCGTTACCGACATCACCGTAGTTGAGGACGATGGTAGTATTCTCTTCCATGAACAACGAATTCCCATCGGGTGCGCTCACATATTCCAGTACGTCACTTCCAGTACAATCGTATGCGGACTCCGGTGGAACGGGATCCTTGAAGGTGCGGTACTCGCCATCGGGTGTGGTGCCCACGCTGTAGCCTTCACGGTGGTCTATGGTGTACAGCGAGAACGTATCGAAGAAGTCCTCTGTAAATTCGAATTCCTCTATCTTCAGCGAGTAGAAACCGTCCTTTGGTACCATGGTGTTACGGAGTATGTAGTTGTCGTCAACCACGCCTTCTTGGTGCTCCGAAGCTATCAGTATGTTGTTGTCGTGCTGGTAGCCCGTGCCGTTCCAGACGGAGACGTACGGGCAGCCGCCGATGGGGGGGAGGACTCCGCCACCACTTGAGTAATCTTTTCCCTCTTCGAACCAGAAGGTATGAGTCGTCGTTTCCTGGGTTCTGAACAACTCAAACAGATCCGATAAACCATCACCATCCGAGTCGATCTGCTTGAATACCGTTGGCCCGCTTACCACCAGATAGCTTACCCTTTCCCCACCATGACTTCTTTCCATATCTCCGACCTGATCTTCTTCTGCATAAAAATAAAAACGAGTTCTAAAAATTTGGGATTGGTGTGCCGCACGGATCCAGTAACCATCGAGATCGTCTTGCAGATTAAGTGTACTTGTCCCCTTGGCGATAACGATATGATCTTCATTATCATAAAAATCAAAAAACGAATGTGAAAAGGTGTGTGCCCGGTCGTCGTCAACACCAAAATTATCTGCAATATCTATCGTTCGAGCCACGAATCGCTTAAATGGCCAGTCCGAATTAAGATGGGCATAAGAGGTGTCCTCAATAGCGATCCAACCTATCTCTTCAAATACCGCCGGGGACCCGCTGCCTGCAGCTTCCTGCCTTATCCAAAAATTTGTGTGAAGTGTAGAGTGACTCACGCTCGTGCTCATGAACTGCCCGTTGTTATGGGTATTAAGGGTATGCAGCAAAACCGGATGATCTGAGTTTCGCCTGTAGTTTACAAAAACATCGGAATAATATACCCTTTCACCCAACTCACTGAAGCTAAACCCGTCACGGTGTACTTCAGATGTGGTAACCGTTCCGGCCTCCACCAATATCCCTTGGCCGAGTTTATCGGGACCCCACCCGTCACTAAGGTAGTCCGTGATGGTGTGAACTCCTTTTTCCATGACCATGTAGCTTACATCTTCTGCAGGGTGGGACCCGCCACCAGGTTTTTGCATGAATATCTCGCAAGACCCGCTTTGAACGTTTCTTACCCGTGCATCTATAGAGGCTTCTTCTCCGTTACGTGTCATGATGAAGGCCACCACCACGGGGGCTTTGTATTGGTGCTGGAAGGTTACCGTCGCATAATGACCCGCATCGATAGTGTTGGTCAGGGTTATCTTTCCTACTTCACCGATGATATCCTCCACCGGGCTCGGTACGGGGCCTGCTAAGGGGCCTGCTACGGCATCGTCGGTAAACAGGCCATTGGTGGTGGTCGATATGATTATGATACATGCAACCATTATTGATATGTCCTTTATTTTCATGGTGGCAGGTTAATCCATAAGACTTTTTAAATATTTCTTGTACGCATGTACAAGTTTGCATATGACCCGTAGTAGGACATTTAGGTTTGTACTAGTTGTATATATGTAGTCGCCGATAAATTGTGTATTTGCGGAATACGTGTTGCGTGCAAATTTGGCGAACCTATATACTCTTTACCACCTTTATTTACGACGAGTCGGTAGATATGCCGCCGTTTTGCTCGTCACACACCCCGCAAGTATTTTATTCATAACGTACATGGCAGTCACGAGCACCATGATCACCAGAGAAGAAGCCGTAGCCCTGGTAGAAGAGAACGTAAAGAACAAAAATCTACAAAAACATATGATGGCAGTCGCCGCCATACTGAAAAGATTGGCACGGGAACTCGGCGTGAACGAGGACGAATGGGAATTGCTCGGACTGGTCCACGATGTGGACTACGAGAAGACACAGGACCGACCGGACGAGCACGCCCTGGTGTCCGCTCAGATACTCGAAGGAATGGTATCGGATGATGTGATCCGGGCGGTGAAATCACACAACTTCGAGCATACCGGTGTGGCACCCGAGAAAAACATGGAGCACGCACTGATAGCCGCCGACGCCGCCTCCGGGCTGGTCATCGCCACTGCCCTGGTTATGCCCAATCGGAAGCTGGAAGAGGCCCGACCGGAATCCGTGTTCAAGAAATTCGATGACTCCTCATTTGCCAGGAACGTCCATCGTGATCGTATAATGTACTGCGAGAAGTTCGGTATGGACCGGGAGAAATTCCTGACCATATCACTGGAAGCACTCCAGGGGATACACAAAGAGTTGGGGCTGTGAAACACTCGGACATGCAAACCAAATACCGGATCAAAAGACTTCCTTCCGAGTACCGATGGGTCATACTGCTACTGTTGTTCGTCACCATAATGATCGCCTTCATGGGACGACTGAGCACCTCGGTAGCCCTGGGGGCCATAGGTGACGAACTGGTCTGGTCGCAAGCGGACACCGGCTTTTTGGGCGGTATCCTCATGGGTATATTTCTGGTGAGTTACGGATTCTCCAACATCGTCCTGAGCCCCAACATAGACAGGCACGGTTCCAAGGTGGTTCTTTTCTGTTCGATGGTGGGCTGCTCCCTGGCAGTTTTTTTGGGGGGTTATTACGGCCATATATACTCGTTGTTCCTGGCCTCCAGACTGCTCCTGGGCCTGACCCAGGGTATCCTGTTTCCCCTTTCGGCCAAGGTGATCGCCGGCTGGTACGGTGTACGGGATAGAGGGAGGGCAAACGCCATCTTCATGCTGGGGGCGCCCATAGGTATCGCTCTCGCCCCCATACTCATGGGGCCCATCATCCATGCCTACAGCTGGCAGTTTTCCTTCTACGTGTTAGCATTGATAGGTTTTCTGTTGGCGGTACCGATCCTTTTCTTCGTGGAGGATGCGCCCTACGATAAAAACACTTTAACGATAACCAGGAACAGGGATATCGACATCAAAAAGGCGTTCAAAAAACTGCTCGCAGATCCGGAATTCCGGTTGATAGTAGTCGGTTTCACCACGGTCAATACCATGTACTGGGGTACCACCCTTTGGCTGCCCACCTATCTGGAGGAGACCACTGGTATAAGCCTGGGGGACCAGCCCTACATGGCGGCCATACCCTACATAGGCTGCATCGCCGGGCTGCTGGTGGGTGCCTGGATAAGTAATGTAACCGGTAAACCCAGCCGGGTCATAGTATTTTCTTTTCTGACCACCAGTATGATGGTGGCCATAATGGCATTTTCACCGCTATCGGGTGTCTGGATGGCAGTGCTCATGCTCACCCTGGTCTTCTTCTTCGCACAGCTTACACCGACCCTCTTTTTTACCAAGCTGCAAAATTCCATCGATACCAGGGAACTGGGCTCTGCAACAGGACTGATGAACGGGATAGCCAATACCGTGGGGGTCATGGGACCTGTATCAGTGGGTGTGGTGGTTGCCCTGAGCGGTTCCTACAGGATAGGTATTCTGTGTATTTCGGCCATAGCACTGATCGGACTGGTGGGTTACAAAAGGATGCTCAGGATCTGCAATCAGGCATGTGAATCATAGATAATTTCGGCCCTCGGCACACACAGATAGCCGTCGGTTCGAATTTTCACTTCCACCAGGGGTTGAATTCTCGCATGAGGTCTTTGATGTCTTCCGTTTCAAACATAGGTTTCCACCTATGAAAGTATATCGTTCGTACTTTCTATTTTATGACCAACGTATTAATCATGTTTTCTATTCTGTGCCGATTATGAGTGCCCTATATTCTAAATGTTCGCATGAACAAAACGTCAAAAGTATATCAATATCCATCTTGACGTGCGAATTCTTCCACCGGCTTCCTCTCCGGTCGTTTCCCTTCGACCTTCAACGTATCTCCCTGCAGCTGACTTTCGGGATGCTCCGAGTGCTTTCCGAATATTACCAGTGTGATGACTGTGTACTCTTCCGGGATACCTAGCACATCTTTGGTCTTCTTCTCGCTGTATCCCGCGATGGGATGTGCCACCAGACCCAATTCGGTTGCCCGGAGTATCATGAAGGCCGTGGCCATGCCGGTGTCGAAAAGGTGGTACTCACGGTTTTTTATCATGCAATCATCCTCTTTTTTGGAAAAAACAGCGGAGATCATAGATGCCCTAAAGGTCCATTCATTACCCGGAGACATAACGTTCTTCATCTTCTCCAGCATATCCGGATCCCGAATAAACACGTAATTCCAAGGCTGGTTGTTGAAACACGAAGGAGCCAATCGGATAGCAGTGGTCAATTCGTCGAGTGTTTCGTCATCTATTTCAACCACATCCAGTGCCCTGTAAGCCCTTCTGTTCTCGATGGTTTCCTTAACTCTCATATGCATCTATTCCCAGCTCGAATGCCTTTAGGTTGCTTTCCACCGCCTTCTTTGGAACGGTTTCTTCCACCGCATCCATAAAACTCTTTTCCGGTATCGAACCCGATAGGGCCGCGCTGAGTGCACCCAGCAAAACCACGTTCTGCGCTCGTACTTCGCCGGCCTTTTTTGCCAAGGAAAGGGCGTTCACCTCCACCACTTCGGCATCGGTACTCTTTATGGCCTCCAAGACCCCTTCGTACTCAACATATTTTTCAACCTTTCCCATGACGAGCTCGTGGGTCTCTCCCGGTGGATGGACCAGTCTTTTGTTGGTGATCACCGTTCCGCCGGGTTTAAGGTAGTAGAGATACCGTAAGGCTTCCATTATCTCCAGTGAAACTATAACGTCCGCTTCTCCCGGGGGTATCAATGGTGACAGTACCTCGTCGCCCATGCGCATGTGGACGATCACCGAGCCCGAGCGCTGGGCCAGGCCGTGCATCTCGCCCGATATCACGTTCTCACCGGCGAGCCTGCAGGTTTCACCTATTATATTGGACATAAGTACCAGCCCTTCGCCGCCTATTCCGCAAAGGATTATGTTGATCTGTTTCATCCTTCCGCCTCCTTCTTCTCCACGTATTTTTCATAGTCTTCAACGGTGTAAACGGGTTTGTTATCGCCTCCATATATGGTCGCCGTGGATCTGATGGCCCCTTTGGGGCACAATTTGGAACACACACCGCATCCAACGCAGATGTCCTGATGTATCCTCGCCTTTCCTTTCTCCTCGGGCATCACCGATATGGCCGGGCACATGAAATTGAGTACGCAGGCATGGACACTTTCGCACGTCTCCAGGTCTATGAAGTACGGCACCAGTTTACCACCGCCCCGTCTATAATTCCGGTAGTGGTAAAGTGCGCACTCACCGTGGGATATCACCGCGGAAACACCTTCGTGTTCCAGTGCCTCTTTGATGATCGGTATATTGTCCTTCACTTCGTAGGATGAAATATCGTATATCTTTTCCACACCCAACCCTTCCAGGACCGACCGGATATCCAGCTTTTTACCTTCTCGACCACCGGCTTTTTTCTCGTTCCCGGGATGGGATTGCTGGCCTGTCATGGCCGTAACGGCGTTATCCAGTACGAATATTGTGACATCATCTTCGTTGTGAACCAGGTTGACTATTCCCGGTAGAGCGGCGTGGAAAAAAGTTGAATCACCGACCACAGCGATGGTCTTCTCCTTCGCAATGTACTGTACACCGGCAGCCACGCCCATGGAGGCACCCATGCAGAGCAGAGTATCGCTCCACTCAACCGGGGGCAAACACATCATGGAATAACAGCCGATGTCGTTGGCGAAGAACACGCTGTCCGGATCACCGACAGCCCTTCGTAGAGACCAGAAAGTGGCCCTGTGCGGGCATCCGGCGCAGAAAACAGGTAATCTTTGCGGTAGTATCTCTGCGAGTTTTTTCATCTCTTTGCAGTGTTCCTTATGGTCAAAAGGAGGTTCGACCCCGGCTACAGCGGATAGCCCCTCGAGTACCGAAGGGATGTCGTACTCCAGTGCCTCGGAAAAGTGGCCGGTTCGTTTACCGTATATCTCTATGTCCTTTACCGATCGTCTGACCACATCCTCCATGTAAGGCGATAGTTCTTCAACGATCACTACCTTATCCAAGCCTTCGCAGAAATCGACTATCATCTCCTCGGCCATGGGATTGATCACACCCAGCTTCAGTATCTTAGCCGGTAGCTCCAGCCTGGCAAGGGCTTCCACGGTGTAACAGTATGATACACCGGCGGTGACGACCCCCAACTTTTCTCCGTCTCCACCCTTGTCCTTGAGTTCCTTTCCGTCGAAATATTCCACACGATTAAGCGAACTGCGGGCCATTTTTTTGCGGATCTTTTCCATCCGATCTAACATCTCCCGCTTCCCCTTTCGTGCCAGTTCGCCCACCGATGTATAGGGCCGTTTCATCTCCTTCCAGGATACCTTCTCGAAGGGAGTTCTGTTCATGGGACCCAAAGGCACAATACCGCTCTGATGGTTAACTCTGGTAGTGGTCCTTATCAGAACCAAAGTACCGAATTCTTCTGATAGCTCGAAACCTTTCTTCACCATCTCCATGGCCTCCTTCGGCGTACTGGGTTCTAGCATGGGCAAGTACGCGGTAAGACCGAACCATCTTCCGTCCTGTTCCGATTGAGAAGAATGGGCGTGTGGATCATCGGCTATCAAGCAAAGGCATCCGCCCTTCAAGCCGGTGTATGCCAGCGTGTACAAAGCATCCGAGGCAACGTTCGTTCCCACACTCTTCATGGATGTCAACGAACGTTTTCCCAACATAGCGGCTCCGGCTACCGTTTCCAGTGCTACCTTTTCGTTGGCCGCGACTTCGATCTTAAAATCATATTTGCTCGCCGCCTTCTCGAAATTATCCAGTATCTCTGTCTGCGGTGCTCCGGGATAGAACGAAACCAACTGGACGTCGGCTTCCAGTGCCGCACGCACTATAGCTTCGTTGCACAGCATGTATGCATCCCTCTCTTCTTCATCTATCACATCTTTGAACGACATCTGCTATCTCCTTATGTTATATAGGTAAAGGGTTTTGTGACCGTACCGGAGGTACGGGCCACTTTTACTCTTCCCGATCCGGTACCCTAGAACTTCTTGAAACGTTCGCTGGATACGCCGCACACGGGGCACTTCGCCGGAGGTTTTCCTTCATGGGTGAACCCGCATACTGGACATATGTAAAGCTCGCCCAGGGCTATATCCTTACCCTTTTTGGATACCTGCTGGGCACCCTTGTACATCCTGGAGTGTATCTTCTCCGCCTCCAAGGCGTAGTGTATAGACTGTTGTGCGCCCTTATCTTTCTCAATGTGTGCGATAGCGTGGTAGGCCGGATACATGTCGTGTACCTCGAAATCCTCGCCATCCATAGCGTCCTGGAGGTTATCCGAGGTGTTGCCTATCATCTTGAGCTGCCTTGCGTGATTGGCAGCGTGTACTTTCTCAGCGTAGGCTATACCCTTGAACAATCTGGCGATGTTCTCCAGTCCTTCTTTTTCCGCAACTTCGCTGAATATCATGTACTTCATGTACGCCTGAGATTCTCCGGCGAAGGCTTCTTTCAATGCTTTTTCTGTCATCTTTCCCATTTTATCTATCTCCTAATTTTTCCATAATCCGTGTATATTGCAGTACTCTCTTACGAAGAGCACATCATCTTGATCCATCGGGAACACTGCTTCCGGTTCATCTCCCGGGTTCAATAGTTCCCTGTAGGTCTTTCGATTCTTTTTGGTTATGACTTCTACCCATTCGATGTGGTGTTTGTCCTCCATGGGATGGGGTACCGAGCCCACTGATACCTTTATTCCGTCTTTGACGGACTCGACAACGGGAAGATGCTTTTCGTTACCTTCCTCTTCCCGCTTATCTTCCTTCAACTCCATGGGTTGACCACAGCAAACCAAAGTTCCTATACCGGTGTGCAGTAACTCAACTATGTTACCGCACACGTTGCATTTGTATATCTGAAGTAGTTTCGTCATGTTATGGCATCCAATTATAATTTTATCTCTTCTTCGTTGGTCCACAGCCCATGTATGTTGCAGTATGAATTGGCTATCAACTTACCTGATTTTCCCGTCTTGAACACTGCCTTGACCATGGGTTCCGTGTAAACTGTGCTGGTGTTCGGACCTTCCGCCGATGCCCCGTGGGCCTTGAATTCGTATCTCCCCAATTCATAGGGAAATTTCTCTCCGTCCGGCAGATAGTAGAGCTCTATCCACTCGATGTGGTGCTCCGTCGTATTCGGATGTGGGATCTCCTTTCCCACGGATGCCAGCACTTTTATTCGTTCGTTTTCCTTTACTTCGCCTTTGACCTCGATCACGGGTACGTGCTTCTCGGTCTTCCAATCTGCCTCTTGGTATAATTTTTCCACATTTTCACCTCTCTATTTTTTCTATCTCTTCCAATATCTCATCGATGTCCGGTAACTCCCGTATGGGGTATATCTTGATGAACGCTATCTTGCCGTGGGGACCGACTATCACGTTGACCCTCTCCGAGAACCCGTCTTCCTGTCGGAATATACGGTAATCCTTTATCATCTTGCCGTGAGGCCAGAAATCGCACAGGAGGGATGTGTGCTCGATCCCCAACTCCTTGGCCCATGCCTTTTTCGATGGTACGGTATCCACGCTTATCCCCAGTGTTACGGCGTCCAACTTTTCCAGCTCATCCCTGTTATCTTCCAGGGACTGCATCTGCTTCGCGCATATATTTGTCCATGCCAGGGGATGGAATGATAGCAGCACTATTTTGCCCCTGAATTCGCTCAGTTTTACCTTGTCGCCGTTGTGGTCCTCGAGTTCAAAATCCGGTGCCTGGTCACCCTGAGCCAGCCTCGTATCTTCCTTCATATTTATATCTCCTTTAATCCAGCTTCTCGAACTGTTCCTTGGGCGCACCGCACAGCGGGCATACCCAATCCTTGGGTATATCCTCGAACTTGGTTCCCGGTTCTATCCCGTCTTCTTCATAGCCTTCTTCTTCATCGTATACGTACGCACATACTTTACATCTCCATTTTGCCATCTATATCATCTCCTAGGGTCCTATATGCATTCCCGGAAAGTACTCGTCGAATTGCTCGAAGTTCTTCACTCGATCCAGCTCTTGCTCCAGTATGTTGTAATGGTTCTGCTCCATACCTGCAAGGTAATCCAATGTGAGTACTATCTCTTCCGGTCTCTTTTCGTTTTTTGCCAGCTGGGACATCTTCTCGTAGACTTCCTTGGCAGCCAGTTCCGTCCCCATGGCCTGTTCGATGAGCTCTGATTCGTCGCTTTCATCGTTATATATTATGAAAGGTATGGGTAACGGTGTATCGTCTTTTACCACCAGCTCACTTCCGGGGAATGTTTTCGAGTAGATACCTCTGATGTATTCCTCGTGTTTCTGTTCCTCACCGGCCAGGAATTTGAACCGATCGGCGGTTACGAAGTTCTTGGCCCTTTTGGCCAGAAAATCATAAACCTCCCGACTGTTCTCTTCTGCCTTGGCAGCGGCGCCCAGCAACTCTTTAAAACTTATTCCTGCTATGTCTATCATTTACTTACCTCCTTGGGTTCTTCTTTCTCTTTGATGTAATGAGACGCTTTTTTCGATAGCGTACCTCCTTTTACACTATGATAATATTCGTAGGTCATGACTTCGCCTTCTTTCAGTGTATCGGTATCGACCACCTCACCGATATATAAGATATGCGTTCCGACCTTCAATGTATCTATGACCTGAGCTTCCACGTAGGCCACGGCATTTTCCGTTACTACGGGCACACCGGTCTTTCCCATACGGTGCTCGATACCTTGGAACTTGTGGTAGTCCCTACCGCTCCTGAACCCGAAACTGCCTATGAATGAAAGTGGCGTGTCCTTGGATAATACGGAAACGGAGAACGACCTCCATCCGTCTATGCACTCATTGGTGTAGTTTTCATGGTGGACTGCAACGGCGATCCTGGGTGGGTCGGCCGTGATCTGGAATACCGTGTTCGCCATCTGACCGTTTATTTTGTCTTCGGCCTTGGATGATACGACATACATCCCGTATGATATCTTATGCAGTGCTTTGGGGTTCATTTTAGCAATACTCTTAAATACTACGATGTATATAACCTTTTTGTACGATTCGTGCAAAACTAAGGTGCGAAAGTCGTATATATGTTTACGAACATGCCCAAAATAGACGAATTTGATAAGAAAATTCTGGATATTCTAATGTCCAATTCACGCACCCCCTTCACCGACATAGCCCAGCGGCTGAAAGTAAGCGAGGGAACCGTCCGCAAAAGGGTCAAACGATTGGAGGACGAGGGGGTCATCCGTGAATACACCATAGATATAGACCCTGCGAAGTTGGGCTATCGTAGTGTTACCCTTCTGGGTCTCGACACCGAACCGGAGAATTATCTCGATGCCATAAACGCATTGGATTCCCTGGAAGAAGTTCGATGGGTGGCAAAATCCTCCGGCGACCACATGATAATGGCCGAGATATGGACCAAGGATGATGAGGAACTGGGCAGATTGATCGAAGATAAGATCTGTACCATAAACGGAGTAAAACGTATCTGTCCGGCCATCATACTTAAGAAGGTCGGGTGATATCCGTGAGGGTAATCGATATCCCTTATGATATGGAAGGAACCTTTTTAGAACGTAAGAATCGTTTTCTGGGTATCGTGGATGTAAAGGGTGAAAAAGAAAAGGTGCACGTGCGTGACCCTGGAAGACTGGAGGAATTGCTGTATGCCGGTAACAAAGTTCTACTGTCAAAGGCCTACGGTCCGAACAGGAAAACTTATTGGGATGTGATCGCCGCCCGTTTCGAAGATGAGTGGGTACTGGTGAACTCGGGTTTTCATCCGCAAATAGCCCGCAGGGTATTGGAAAGTGAGAACATAGATCCTTTCGGTATCACAGAAGGGTGGCAGGGTGAGAAGAGATCAGGGGACAGCCGTATAGATTTTTATAATGACCTGGAAGACAAATTGTGGGTCGAGGTCAAAGGCTGTACTCTTGCCATCGATGGTAAGGCACTGTTCCCGGATGCGCCGACTATCAGGGGGACCAGGCACTTACGGGAACTGATAAAGGCCGTTGAGAAGGGGCATCGTGCGGGCTTGTTGATACTCGTTTTCCGTTCGACCGCAAAATGTTTTTCACC
>JAFDTY010000024.1 GCA_019594055.1 Candidatus Haladaptatiplasma halalkaliphilum
ATACCGCAAACCCCCCGGTCTATCTTCCCGGGAATTATCCTGCAAGGCCCCTGGCTGCAGATGTAACACCTGACACCCTTTGTGCAGAACTGACACCGCACCTTCTCCATGGCATCGAACCTATCGTGAACATTCGTCATTCCGTCCCCGCTGACCTTTTCATACATCTCTTCAACGGATGCATGTGCGCTCCTTTCGTTCATGATATGATAAACACACAGGTTAGTTAAATATGTTTCGTATTAGTACGAAATATCTTAGGGGGCGGCAGATACGCCGGAAAAGGGCAAATAACTAGGATCAAAAAATTATTTTGCCGTTCACTACTAAGTTCGGGAAAATCTTTTTTATCATCCACCCGATTCAACCGGTTGATGACGGAGAATATTCACCTGAATACGACCTTCAGACGCAACATATTTCAGTCAGCTGTAGGGCTGTTGATCTTCTCCCTGATGGTGATTTTTTCCTACATTTACGCACCGGATCCCAATCTTTACTACGGTGGTGCCATACTTTTCCTGGCCATATATATGTGGTTGCTGACACCAGTTTCGTTCATATTCTCCACATTCCTGATAATAGTTGCCTCCGTTGGTCTGGGATTGCTTCCCCGCGAAGAAGCTTTCAGTGGCTTTTCATCGGGAACCCTGTTCTTTTTGATGGGTGCCTTTATATTGGCTATGACGGTGGAGAAGCACGACCTCCACAAACGCATAGCACTTTCATTTTTGAACCACTTCGGTGATAGTCCGAAGCGATTTATCCTGGGAGTTACATTGGTCGGTGCCTTTCTATCCATGCTCATGCCCGAGCACGGCATTACGGCACTGTTCATACCGATCCTCATCACTGTTTTTCTCGCTGCAAAACGCAAAAATGTTTTGGAATCCAATTTCGGTAAAGCCAATCTCCTGGCACTTTCTTACGGAACATCAGTGGGAAGCATCGCCACCTTCTTGGGTGGGGCAAGAAACATCCTGGCGGTGGAGATATACAGTAATTACACGGGAGAAAGTGTTTCATTTGTACAATGGATAGTATCCACTATTCCGGTTTCTATAGTGATGATGTTCATAGTCTATTTCGTGCTGATCAAAGTTTTTACCATTGAAGACATCGACATGGTACACATACGTCGTAAGATAGAAAAAGAGATAGTGTTGATGGGTGATTTTAAGATGGGTGAAGCAAAAGCATTGGGATTCCTGCTCAGTGGTTTCATCGCATGGGCCGTGTTGGGTCAGTTCTTTGGTATGGGTGTGATCGCTGTCGCACTTGCCTTCGTGATAGCATCAACAAAAACCATCACCTGGGACGATGTGGAATCTAAGATGCCGTGGGGCACTCTTTTTCTTTATGTGGGGGCGGTTACATTATCTCTCGTTCTGCCCAGGGCGGGCACTCTGGAACGTATCACTCATTTCCTACTTCTTTATGTGGGGGAAAACCCCTTACTTATACTGGCTATATTTACCATATTAGCTGTATTTGTATCGGGGGTGATGAGTAATGCGGCAGTTACCGCTATCACACTTCCCATCGCGTTAACAACCATGGATGGCATGGGTGTACCGTTGATAGTACCCATGTACACCATCGCCATGGCGAGCGGCTTCGCGTTCATACTCCCCATAGGTACTCCCAGTGCCATGCTGGTCTATGCGACAGGACATCTTGAAGCTAGAGATTTCCTAAAAGCCGGATTGATACTGAGTGTATTGGGCATTATAACTTTCCTTACGGTCGGACTTCTGTGGTGGAAGATATTAGGATATTGGTAGTAGGTGAGACAAATATGGAAAAAGTAAAAACAAATGGAAAAAAACCGGAAGTGCTTCTGATAACATGCTACAAACGTAAATACACCGAAGAATCTATACGAAAGATAAAGAAGATCATAGAAAGGTTAAATCCTCAGAGGATCATCATACTCAAAGTCATACAAAAAGAGCATGACATGGAGATGGTGGATGCGAACATCGGCTACCGCGATCGTGAAAAATTCAAAGAAAGCATAAAGCGTTTGAAAAAGTATGATGTGGACGAGCTCGGTACACAACTCGTAAGTATGATCGACGACTTGGGTGTTCCGTATGAGGTACATTTCAGGGCAGGTGAACAGATATCCGAAGAGATAATCGATGAGTACAAAAGTGTAAACGTTATACGTCTGATAATGCATCGCTCACCTAGAAGTCACATAGACAAACTCATCGACCCGTGTACCGAGGATAATGTGGTTAAGAATATAAGTGAAAAGAAGATCATATTCCTGGATTGATGATCTGTGACCACCGTTGTTTCGTAAAGAAGCGAAACTTTTATCCTCTTGAAGGACAATTCCCGGATCGATAAGATGGACAAAGACGCAGAGATATACTCCGGTAAAAAAGGTGTGATATTCGTTACCGGCGAAACGAAAAAGATGATGATCCGTCTACTTCAGGAAGGTGAGATATCAGAAGAAAGATTGGTTCGTGAACTGGGAAAGGCAAGGTCAACCATATCGGTTCACCTGTCCGACCTGAAGGACATGGGATTGGTTGAAGAACGGCATAGCACCCGGGATGCCAGAAAAAAAATTTTTGTACTATCGGCAAAGTTGATCGGCGGTTCGGAACATCCCTATAAAGACCGGTACTACGAACTGCTAAACAATCTGCGTGAATCCAGTGGCTCGCCCTATTCGTTCTTGAAGGGACTTTTTCATATCATACGCTACGGGTTGATATCACAGGGGCTCGATGTTCAGCCCGCCCTGAAAGAGATAGGTCGGGAGGCGGGTATAACCTTATCACCTCTTTTCCGATCTTCGGATATTGAGGGATTACTGGGAGAGATATCCGACTTTTGGTCTGAAAACGGTTTGGGGGAAGTAAAGGTTCTGACCGAGGATACCATATTGGTAAAGGATTGTTTTGATTGCAGCGGTATCCCGGAGGCCGACGAAACCCTTTGTAGTCTTGACGAAGGGTTGTTGGAAGGGATAATCCAGGGGGTGACCGGCTTAAAAACGAGGATAACTGAAGAAAGTTGCTACGGGACGGGACATAAAGGATGTGTGTTCAAACTGGAAGTGATATAGGATGAAGATACTAGTACTAGGTGGTGGTAATGTGGGACGCGCTGTTGTGACCGACCTATCGGACATTCACGAGGTATGGGTCGGAGACAGGGAACCCGTGGATGTTCCGGGTGCCGCAGGCACGATCCTATTGGACGCCTCGGATCACCGAGATCTGAAGGAGAATATCGCCCATATGGACATGGTGATTTGTGCCCTTCCCAGTTTCCTCGGATACGGAACACTAAAAACATGTATCGATGCGGGAAAAGATGTGGTGGACGTTTCTTTCTCGCCCAAAGATCCTCTACCCCTGGATAAGGACGCAAAGGAAGCGGGCGTGACCGCTGCGGTTGATGCAGGATTCGGTCCCGGTCTCACCAATCTCTTCGTGGGCAATATATCAAGGGAGTTGGACGGTATAAGCGAATGTTACATCAAGATAGGCGGACTACCCCAACACCCCAAACCGCCTCTATACTACGAATCCACATGGTGCACCAGGGACCTGATAGAGGAATTTACCAGGGATGCACGGATGATATCCCATGGAAAGATCATCCGTAAAAAACCACTTGAGTCCATAGGGGCCACGGAGGTGATGGGGTATAAGTTGGAGGAATTCTACAGCGATGGTTTAAGGACCTTATTGCATACGGTAGATGCGGAGATCATGGAGGAGACCACCCTGCGCTGGCCGGGCCATCTGGATAAGATCAAGGTACTTAACGATCTGGGATTCTTTGACGATGAACACGTGGATGATACCGTCGATGTGATCTCGCCCGTGATGGTAAATTCCGGTAGCGACATATCCATCATGACGGTGGTCGCGAAAGGGCCTAAAAACGGAGTGGACCGCATGGTATATTACGAACTGTACGACGAGGCTAGAGACGGACTATCGTCTATGTCCAGGACCACAGGTTTTACCGCGGCGGCAGTTGCCCGGTTGATCTCCGACGGAAGGATCCCCGAGGGCATAATGCCCTTGGAATATCTCGGAATGGAGATGGAAATACACGACTACATCATAGATCTGCTTACCGACAGGGGGATAACGATAAACAGGAAAATATTCCGTGATGATTTACGATAAAGATCATTTTGCATCTTGCCTATAGCCATGGTAACATTGTCCGAAGAAGGTAGTCTGTAGGAAAGGATCTTGGAGTGGGTAGAAAAGGATAGATTTAGCCTTACCACGGCCATAATATATGTCTTTGCCATCGCCGCTCTACGCTCTTTGTTGGATTCGTATGTAATAGGCAACAAGATGTACAATACTTACCAGCTGGCACATTACGTTCTATTAGCCTATCCCGAATTTTTACTTGGCGCCCTTGTCATATATGCCCTTACAAAGGCACCGTTAAGAAAGATCTGGAACGTTATTTTACTAGGGTTTTGGATACTACTGGTTCCGCCTATCATAGACTACTATATACTCGGTGAATCCGGAAGAGAACTGGGCATACAATACGGCTACCTACCCATGGACCAGATACTACCCATGCTCATGAATCTTTGGAACCCGTTATACCGCCCTGAAGACATAGGCAGCACCGGGCAAGCCTTCATGTTCCTCTTCATGACCGTGGGTTCCGGTGCATATATAGCCCTCAGGACAGGTCTCCCGCCCCATTTCAGATCACTGTTCCAACAGAGTAAAAGGTTCTTCGAGTTTTTCACCTCGCTGGTATGTACCCTGCTGGTATACATCGACATGCTATTGATATTCTGGCTTATCGCGGCATTCCACCTCGCCCTAAGGGTAGGGGTGGATAGTGTGATCGTGCTCAATACCTTTCATTTCAGGATAGATAAAAAGTACTATGAATTCTTCTACAACTACGGGTACGGTGCCGACGAGGTGTTGCCACCACTAGGACTGCCCAGGATGGGACTTCTGGAGACCCTTGCACACAACCAGAACAATCTTCTATTTGGCTTTTTTTTCCTCATAGTTTGTGTCATATTAAAAAATCTACGGCCTTTAGACAGCTCACGTATTATGTTAGCTTCCTTTGTGGGTATCGCTTCCGTACACATGATAGACTGAGACTTCTCCAAAGGCTTGGCTATCGATCCGATGTATTTACTCCACAGCCAGTATGTACTGTTTTGTTTGGTCGCTATATTTCTACTGATACAGTTCACATTACTTCTGGATGATTTATTTGCACACGGCAGAGGAGAAAAGAGGGATGACCCCCTTTCAAGGGGTTTGATACCTAAATATCACTATAAACAACTAGCTACCGCATACGCACTTACCGCACTTTTCATCTCTTTCGTACCGGGAAGATGGACCTTATTCCTATCATTCGTGTGGATATTGTTATCTTTTGGTTTTTCCATGAGCCGTACGAAAAATAATTTTGTCGATCTCACCAAAGGGGGAATACTCGGTTCACTGGCATTTTTGTACGGGTACAATACACCGGGCTCATGGATAGCATTCATCGCCGAGCACTTCCAAGGCGAATGGGTCCACGCAACGAATGAAACCATCATGAGAACACCGCACTTTACCCCTCAAACCTTCGGATTGCTATTATGGATCCTACTGGGATTATCGTTGCTGTCCTTGTTGGGTCGTTCAGGAGGATATATTAACACAGACATCCCGGATGAAAACTCATGTGAAAGGAACAAAGGGTTCGTGCAACCGGCCGTATTATTCCTTATCTTCCTACTTCCACTGATATTCACCTTTTCACCGTTAGGTATGATCATAGTAGTTTCCATCGCCCTGGGTACATATGTGTGGTACCGACTTATCGATAACGGAGTGGTTATCAAGATAGGGTTCGTATTACTACTATTCATACTATCTTTCTTGTTGATGTAAAAAGAGAAAAGGGGTTGGGTTCAGTAGCCTACTGTCCAGACCACTGCACTGTCCGTGGGATTGTACAACCAGTAGCCTCTGCCGGGTTCGAATACGAAGGCTCCGGGGCTGTAGCTGTACGCCAGATTGTACTCTGCAGTAGCATCGAAGTAACCCACACGGTTGATGGCGCCTGGTAGTCCGTGATTCCCCGCACTGGGACTGGGCAGTCCCACCATGGTCCAGCCAGGATACAGGGTTATTTCCGTACTGGCCGGTAGTGTTCCCGCTATGGTGAGGGTATCACTGGTGGTCATGCGTATCCAAAGGCCCATGTGGTGGTTCCACGAGTGCATATTATTGTATCTTGCAGCTCTCCCGGGTACGTAACTCAACCACTCACCATCGGCAGCGTTGTAGTACATCAGCCTGTCGTAATTACCGGATATGCCGTAGGTCGGGTTTTCCAGGATAGCTTCCGGGGATGTGTCGCCAGGTACCAGGTTGAATGAAACGAAGTTCCAACCGCCCGCGGCACCGTCTGCATAGAGTGGGATATCAAAGGTCTCCGTGGGAGCACCGGGTTCCTGTACAGCATCGGTATTCTGCCCTTCCATACCGTTGGTACCCACGGCCCTTACTACGTACCACCAGAATATGCCATCAGCCATACCCATGAAGAAATCGAGATACTCGTATGCTCCGGAGCCATCCGCAATCACGCTATCGACGAAAGTGCTACCGTCCCAGGGACCGGATTGGAACTCCGAACGATGTATATTGTAATGGCTAACTTCTACCGGATCGTTGGGGCTGGCGTCCCATGATATCTGGTTGTGGTCGTCTCCGTCACCAGCTTCCAGTGTTAAAACCTCCAGGGCGTGATTGAAGATGAGGCCGTAATCCTGCAATTCACTCCAGGAAGAGCCGTCGAGACTTAACCAGGCGTTATCATTCAAATGACCGTCGTACCTGCCAAGACCTCTGTTCCCCTGTACCGGGACCCGGACTTCCAGTACTATCCAGTAGTGACCTCTTGCCAGGGGTACTGGATCTGTGTACGGTATCTCAAGCCATTCGCCCGGACCAGGACTGGCTATATTTTCCGTTTGCCCCAGCATGGTTCCCGGGGTGGTCCCGCCTGCTCCGTCAGTGTAGATATAACCCTGGATATAGGTGGGATTGTCCATTATATAACATCCGATTCCGATGGCTTCAACAGCATGAAGTTCCACTCGCATGGCGCCCCAGTAGGTTCCCGGCCCGTTCAATCCCGTTGCACTCGGAGGTGTTGTTCTATGTGGTTGATTGTAAAGCCAGGTCCACGTTTCTGTAGTTCCTATGCGCTCCACATCGAGGTTCTGTGGCGGTGCGGGTGGTACACCTATTATGGTGAAGACATCGTCGCTAATGTTCGCACCCCAGCGGCCCAGGGTGTCCACCACTCGAGCCCGTACAAGACTTTGGTCACTGTTAACGTTCGGCACCGTCCAATAATAACTGCCCGTATCATCGATGCCTGCTGCGATGCTATTCCAGCTCGTGCCCGCATCGATACTGTACCATAGGTCAACACGGTCTATTGGATCTTCTCCCTGAATGGTGGTCCAGCTAATATCTTCATCCGTATGTGCATACCACACTTCACCGCCGTTGGGTGAAGTCAAGGTTATCTCTGGTGGATCCCCCTCCATGATCACCTCTATATCGATCCTTTGACCCCATTCGTCACCTATGGTAAACTCGTTGTAGGACGTCCACACAGATACGGAAAAGGTGTCTGTGAGGGTATATCCGTTTTCAACGAGATTTCCGTAGTTCAACTCGTAATAACCGTTTGAATTGGTGGGGATGGACAGGGTTTCTCCGGTATCGAGATTTTCCAGGGTTACATCCATTTCTATCACCGGTGAACCTCCTATGTCATTTACCGTACCGTACAAAATGTAAGGCACCGGGGGGTAAAGATTGGTGGTGCCGTCTCCGAGATCCGTATCTGCCACTCTGCATTGGTATATAAGGGAATTATCGAGGTCATTGTTTATGGTCATTATGAGGCTCGGATTCGGGTAAAATCCTTCCATTCCCGAACCTCCGGTATGTACCTCGAAGCACAACCCTGTAGCGCCTATGTTATCATAAACCCAGCTCACAACACCCCCTGTGGAAGTGTAGCCTATCATCTCGTGGGGTTGACCGTATGCATAATGCCAATTCTCGTTTCCCAACCTCGAGGTCAAGGAAGTCATGTGGGATGCCATACCTCTGTACCATGAATCATGCGGCGATGGGCTTGTGGAATACATCAACGGTATCAATAATGATCCGTGATAGCTGTGAAGATTTTGGTAGGACTGTATATCACGTGAAAGCATATAATCTCGAAGGTGCCAGTTCTCGTATTCAGAGAAAGGGGCCACGCCCCTGTAATCATCGGCACCCGGGATGTAATTGCCGCCACTCCACATGATATCCCAGTTGCGGTTCAGGTCCACACCTACCGAAGAGGTGGGTGTGGAGGCGTTCCTGTTCTTCCTCCAACCCTGGCGGGCGGCATAGTTTCCGTTACCGTCGAAGATGTATCCGTCTGGGTTCTGCATGGGCATTATGTGTATGATGCGATTGTTCAACAACCAGTATATGGTATCGTTGGTGTCGTACTCGTTCAACAGCCGCCACATGAGATAGGAGGCTACCTGAGGCGTAGACCATTCCCTAGCATGCATGCAAGCATCTATGAGTACCTCGGGTTTCTCGTCCACCTGTACATCTTCATCCGAGGTTATCTCCAACACCCATAGGTCTCTACCTTCATAGCTGTTACCTATATGGTGCTTGGTCACCATATCGGGGAACTCGAGCACAAGGTCGTCGTACCAATCGTACAACTCCTGAACACTGGGGTAATGGTTCGGGAATGGATATGCAGACCGTTCTGTGTCCACTTCGAAATATGCATCATCCGTTCCTTCGGGACACGATATCTCATGTCCGTTAAATTCCTCAAACCTTTCCATTTGGGGTCTTGCATCGACCAATACCGTAAAAAGTGATGATATCATCAATGCGGCTACCATCAAACACACTACGCACTTTTTGCTTTTCCTCTTCATCTTAAACACCATCGTTAAAACCATCTTTCCGGTGATTTTCAATATATTCGGTGTGTTATTAACCTTTCGGCACCGAACTTTATGGCTAACTTTCCGGCTTTTCCTGTCCGATAAACCGGGGTTCTCCCTCCACCTTACCGGTGGAGGCATTTATTATCACTATCCCTTCGGTACCCTCGACCGCCCACATGGGTACGTAAACCATTTCGTTGAATTGCAGGTCTATGTTCTCCTTGGAGGGGACCTTCTTTCCCCTTTCAACTATGGTGGCATGACCGTCTTCCCAGCGTTCTTCATCCCTCTGCTTGTACCTATCCCTGTCATGAATCGCCTTCACCGCTCTCCCGGTTCCATCTTCCTGGGATATCTTGGGCTCGAGTTTGAAATGAGAGCGTTTTATATCAGCCACCCGCTGGAACGGTGTTTGCCAGAAATTCTTCGCACCTGAGATGGCATTTAGGTAGAGTTTTCCCGTCTCCTCCTTTCCGTCCTGCATGGTGACCCTGTACGAGTAAAGATAATGGGGGACCAGCTCCAGTCGATACCGGAAACCCTTTACAAGCTTCTCACCCAGCTCCGTAACGTCGTCGAAAGCCATAAGAGGTTTGAGGGTGGACTCGTTCTTCCTTCTTTCCAGGGTAAGGTCCACGGGTTTTTTGGGGCCCGTGAGACCTTCGATACCCTCGGTAGCCCCTTCGAATATCGATTTTTCCAGGATCATCTCGCCGAATCTGCGTATCAACTCCTCCCTACCCCATATCTTAACATCGTCGGGCAGTTTATGAAGTTTTCCCATGTCAAGGTCCTCGAAGAACACCAGTATCCTCTCACCCTCGGATTCCTTCAGATTTTCAAGGTCCCTGTCGGCGATATTCACCCCGGCCACTATGAGGTTCCGTATACCTTTTTCGGACTCGCCCACCAGTTTTCCTTCTCCTTCGAAAAGTAATCTGTACCCGTCGAATTCAAGAAGGTCTTCCAGGAGTTTGTAGAAGCTTTTCACAACTATCACATTTCAACGTTGTATTTCTTGACCCAATACGTTCATCGCATTTAAACATATGCGAAAAACAGTTATAGGTTTTACTAGTAGCTAAATCCCATGCACGAGTACTCTGTCATGTCAAGTTTGGTGGGATCTCTCCTGGATGAAGTCAGGTCGAGAAACCTGCACGGGATCAGATATGTACACATAAAGGTGGGCGAGTTGACCTTTCTGAACCCCGACGCCCTGGGCTTTGCCTTCGATGTGCTGGCCTCCGGAACAGTCCTTGAAGGTGCCGAGCTCGTGGTGGCCGAGGTGAAAGCCTCGGTTCGATGTGGTAACTGCGGTTACGAAGGTCGGGTGAACTATGCAGACGACCCGGCCTTCCATTACAATGTTCCCGTGATATCCTGTCCCGAGTGCGGTGAAAGACCGGAGATCGCAGGGGGCAAGGACATAACTATCATCGGTGTAAGGGTGGAGGAAAGGGAAGATGAATAAAACCGACGTTAAACAGTTCCGTTACAGGGATAACGAAATGGCAAACCGGATAGTGGATGAACTCCGGCGATTGGACCTTGATATGACCATCATGCATGTATGCGGAACCCACCAGGACACCCTGGTAAGGCACGGTCTGGAGGGTATGCTCGAAAGGGTGGGGGTACACATAAGGCAGGGTCCCGGATGCCCGGTATGCGTTACCACCCCCCGGGAGATACAGGAGATAATAACCCTTGCGAAAAATGGGGTGACCGTTACCGCCTTCGGTGATATGATAAAGGTACCAGGCCTCGGATCGTCATTGGAAGAAGCCAAGGGTAAAGGTGCCGATGTGAGGATAGTATACAGCATAGACGATGCTGTCCGGATAGCGGGTGAAAATGACGATGAAACGGTGTTCATGTCCGTGGGGTTCGAGACCACCTCACCTTCCACCGCCTCGGTTATCTCCCGTGGTCCACCTGATAACTTCTCCGTCCTTTCGTGCAGTCGTGTGGTACCACCGGCACTACAGGCCATACTTGAAATGGGTGAAGTCAGGCTGCAGGGGCTGATAGAACCGGGCCACGTGAGCACCATCATCGGCACAAAACCCTATGAATACATATCCGAGAGATACTCGATACCCCAGGTGATAGCGGGTTTCGAACCCCTTGATCTGCTCATGGGCGTACTGATGCTTGCACGCCAGGTAGATCAGGGGAAGGCCGAGGTCGAGAACGAGTACAGCAGGGTCGTAAGGGTGGAGGGTAATACCAGGGCACTCCGTCTGATGGACCAGGTGTTCGAACTGGGGGATGTGGAATGGAGGGGATTTCCCGTTATACCGGGGTCCGGTCAGGTGTTGAGGGCGGAGTACGAAGAGCACGATGCTCGGAAACGGTTCGAGGACATATTGGAGGCCTTGGATGATATGGTCTTCAGTGAGCCCGAGGGCTGCCTATGCGGAGAGGTACTCCGGGGGATCATCGACTCCAGGGAATGCCCGTTGTTCGGAAGTGAATGCACCCCGGTAAACCCCGTGGGACCGTGTATGGTCAGCAACGAAGGGAGCTGCAACATAGCGTACAGGTACGGCGGTACATAACCGGACATGGAGAAGCCATTCATGCGATAACTTTTTATCTACTATCACAGGATGAAGCACCCTAGGTACCATGGTTCCCGATATCGAAGAAGAAATAGAGGAATTGGAAAAGGAGATAAGGGAGACCCCTTACAACAAGGCCACACAGTTTCACATAGGTAAATTGAAGGCTAAACTTTCCAAGATGAAGGAGCGACTGGAAAGGCAGGGGAAGGGAACATCATCGGGAGGTGGCTACGGCGTCAGGAAGGAGGGGGACGCGACCGTGGGTATCGTGGGCTATCCTAGCGTGGGCAAGAGCACACTGCTCAACGAGTTGACCAACGCCAAGAGCGAGGTCGCCGAATACCACTTCACCACCCTGGATGTTATCCCGGGTATCATGTATCAAGGGGGGGCGGAGATCCAGGTCCTCGACCTACCCGGTCTCGTTAAAGGCGCCGCCGCAGGCAAGGGGAGGGGACGGGAGGTACTGTCAGTGATCAGAGTTGTCGATCTTATCATACTCATGGGGGACATACTACGCAGTGACATAGATACCATAAGCGATGAACTGGAGGCCATGGGGATAAGGCTGAACAAAAAACCACCAGAGATAGTTATAAGCAAGAAGGACAGGGGTGGTATCGAGGTTGCAAGCACCGTTGAACTCACCAACCTGGAGCCCGAAACCGTGAAGGAGGTAATGAGGATATACGGGTTCATCAACGCCTCCATCATCATCCGGGACGATATAACGGTGGATGAACTGATAGACCATCTGAGGGGTAACCGTGTATACACACCCGCTATCGCGGTGATCAACAAGGTCGATACCCTCGACGAAGAAGAATACGGGGAACTGAGGGAGGAACTTCGAGACTGGTCACCCACGTTCATCTCGGTAAATGAGGGGGCCGGGATAGAGGATTTAAGGCAGCGGATCTTCCATTCTCTAGACTTTATCAGGATATACCTGAGACCCCAGGGGGAGAAGGGTGATGACGAACCACTGATAGTCAAGAGGGGGGCCACGGTGGAGGATATCTGCCTTAAGCTACACAGTGATTTCAAGGAAAAGTTCAGGTATGCCAGGATATGGGGGCCGTCCTCAAGGTTCCCCCAACAGCAGGTTGGGTTAGATCATGTGTTGGAGGAAGGAGATACCGTTAGGATCATCATCAGATAGCAAAGGGTTTAAATGCAAGTAATAAAACTCAATGACGATGAGAGAAATAATCTCCAAGGCTGCCAGCTCGGGACTCGACTTCACCCGCAGAGGCGCCTTGAAATCATTCCTGGCAAGGATCGACATCGAACAGGACACCTACGATATGGTATACACAACCATCAAAAATATGTCCTTCGAGAAGGATTTTTGCAAGATACCTTATGATAACAGGATCGTTTTTCTACCCCAGTGCCTGAGGAACGCTAATGAATGCCCCGCCGAACTCGGAAAGGACGGATACCGGTGTAAGAAATGCGGTAAATGTCCCATCGGTGAGGTGTTCGCTCTTGCCGAGGAATTGGGCTACAAGGGGGTTTATATCGTTCCGGGCAGCAGCCTCGTAAGGAACATAATCGATAGGGACAGGCCCAGGGCGGTTGTGGGTGTGGCATGTTACCTCGAACTCGCGGAAACCATGGAACATGTGGCACTATTGGATACAATACCCCAAGGTGTGCCCCTGCTCAAGGACGGCTGTGTCGACACAATAGCGGACATGGAAAAGGTCAAGGGAACCATGAGGTTGTACATCGGTTAACATATCCGTGTTTGTCATTCTCATATCAGTTTCGTTTTTGCCTCCATCATTTACATGTGGCGAAACAAGACCCACCATGATGATTTCATATCAAAATATTATCGATGTGTTCATCCCGAGAATTGTACAGAAATATTTTGGTCAGCAAGGCTCTTCTCACCCGACCTCCGTCAAAAATGATATATACATATCCCATCATATCCTATGGAAGTGATGAGATCATGTTGGACTTAGGAACGGTCAGAGCAAGGTTAAAGGACTACAACACGGACAAGGTCAAGATAGGCGTGGTTGCCTCACATTCGGCGCTGGACGTATGCGACGGTGCCGTCGACGAGGGGTTCCGTACCCTGGCTATCTGCCAGAAAGGCAGGGAGAGAACCTACGATACGTACTTTAAAACAGTTTTCGACGGAGACGGTAACAGGTTGAGGGGCGTTGTGGACGAGACCTGGGTTCTGGATAAATTCTCCCAGGTACTGGAAGAGGGACACCAGAAGAGATTGCGGGAAGAAAATGTACTCTTCGTACCCAACCGTTCTTTTACCTCCTACGCACCCCTTGACAAGATAGAGGACGAATTCGTGGTACCCATGGTGGGGAGCAGAAACCTGCTTCGATGTGAGGAGAGGGAGGAGGAGAGGGACTATTACTGGCTCCTGGAAAAGGCAGGACTACCCTTCCCCAAGAAGATAGAATCTCCCGAAGATATTGACCGGCTGGCCATTGTGAAGTTGAAGCACAAGGTAAAGAGACTCGAGCGGGGATTCTTCACCGCCGCATCCCATGAAGAGTATACGAAAAAGGCGGAGGACCTGCTCAGGCACGATGTGATCACCGGGGAAGACCTTGAAAACGCAAGGATCGAGGAATACATCATAGGTCCCGTGTTCAACTTCGACTTCTTCTACAGCCCTTTGAACCAGGACTGCTCGGGGGTGGAACTTATCGGTATAGACTGGAGGTTCGAAACAAGTCTGGACGGGCATGTGAGACTCCCTGCACCCCAGCAGATGACCCTTAACGAGGAACAGATGGTGCCGGAATACACGGTCACGGGGCACAACAGCGCCACCCTTCGTGAGTCCCAGCTGGAAAAGGTATTCAAGCTGGCGGAGGTATTCGTCGATGCCACCAAAAAGCACTACGCCCCGGGCATCATAGGACCGTTCTGCCTGCAGACCTGCGTAGATAAGGACCTTAACTTTTATATTTACGATGTGGCACCCCGTACCGGAGGCGGCACCAACGTGCACATGAACGTGGGACATCCCTACGGAAACACCCTCTGGGGTAAACGCATGTCCACCGGCAGGAGACTGGCTCTGGAAGTAAGACGTGCCATAGACATGGAAAGACTGGAGGAGATAGTAACATGATACCATCAGATAAGATACAGGAGGATGGATAAATGGGATTCAAGGATTCGTTGGATAAACTCATAGACAAGGAAAAGAGAACCATCAGCAAGGCGGACAAGTACATGAGCAAGGCGGAGGACATGCACCGCTCGGGAAACATACAGGGTGCCAAGGAGATGTGCGACAAGACATGGGGCCATCTCCAGGGTAACGAGGGGGCCTTCAGTGACATGTCAAAACTCTCGAAATCCTACGACAAATTGGGGTGGTTGTACTATCACCTCGGTTTCACGAAAAACAGTCTGAAAACCGAGAACAAGGCATTGAGTCTGGATCCAAAAAACATCACCGCACTTAACCACAAGGCCCTGATGATGGCAGAGGTGAACAAGGAGGTGCTGGCCCTTAAGATACTTGAAGACGCCCTGCGCATAGACAGACGCAACACATACACCCTAAGCAACAGGGGAGATGTGCTCAGCAGGATGGGAAGGACCAAGGAGGCCATAAGGAGTTACGAGGATGCCATCAGGATAACACCCTCAAACATATCCTTTTACGACAAGATACTCACACTCGACCCCTGGAATGCTGAGATACTGGCGAAGAAAGGATGGGCCCTCAGGCTCGCAGGTAACTACGAGGAGGCGATAGAAAATTTCAACAGATCCCTGGAGATAGACACAAAACAGGACCTGATATGGCTATACAAGGGGGTCACCCTCCGGGACATGGAGAAGTACAACGACTCGGTGGTCTGCTTCGATAACGGTATCGAGGTGAACCCGGATAACAAACAGCTATGGGTGGAAAAGGGAAGCACGCTGTACAAACTCGGCAGGAAGGACGGATCCCTTGATTCGTATTCCCATGCCCTTACCATAGATCCGGAGGACAAGGATATCTGGAACCGTAAGGGTACCATCCTCTACGAACTGGAGAGGTACAGGGAAGCGGTAAGCGCCTTTGACAGGGGGTTGCAGATAGACCCCAACGATATAAGACTGCTGACCAACAAGAAAGAGTCCTTGAAACCACTGGGCAAATACGAAGAGATCATCGCCGTGGCCGACAAGATACTGGATAAGAACCCCACGGATGCAGGTACCCATTACGACAAGGGGATCGCCCTGCAAAAACTGGGTGATTACGAAGGGGCCATAAAGCAATTCGAGGAAACACTCACCTACAATCCCAGGGACACCCATGCGTTGAAACACGAAAAGGAGATATACAAGAGCCTCGAAAAATGGAAGGATGTGGCCAGGACATCCGACCGCATAATCCAGATAGACCAGAACATATATGATGCATGGTTCGACAGGGGAACGGCCTTCATGAAACTCAACCAACCCGGGCCTGCCCTGGAAAGCTTCAACCGGGCCCTGGATCTGAAGGATAAGGACATACCATCCCTGGAGGGCAAAAAGGAGGCACTCAAAAGGTTGAACAGATCTTCGGAAGTGATACCCGTGACGGACACGTTGATATCACTTGACAAGAACAATATCGAGGCCTATTTCGATAGGGCGAAGAGTTACGAAAAACTCGGGAACTTCAAAAGGGCGGTGGATGATTTCAAAAAGGGCCTGGCAATGGACCCCCGCAGGGCCAACAACTGGAACGAGAAGGGCATGTGCGAGTACAAGATGAGTAATTATGAGGATGCCCTGGAAAGTTTCGAAAAGGCCATCGGTATAGATTCGGATGACAAAAGGTACTGGAACAATCTTGCACACTGCAGAAGCAAACTGAACCGTCACGAGGAGGCGATCAAAGCCTACGAAAAGGCCTTGAAATTGGACCCGAAGGATTCCAAGATATGGTACGGCATGGGGATTGCCCAGGAGGGGCTGCACAGGTACGAGGAGGCATTGGTATCATACGATAAGGCCCTGGAGCTGGACCCCGAAAACCCGAGGATATGGTACAGCAAGGGGATATCCCTGGGCTCGCTCGACAGGTACGAGGAGGCCGTGGACGCCTTCGGCACCTGCCTAAAACAGGACCCGTCATACAGATATGCGCACATAAGAAAGGGTATGGCACTGGCCGAGCTCGGAAGGCACGATGAGGCGGTAGGGTCATACGATAGGGCACTGGCCATGGAGCCGAGGGACCTGAAACTTCTGGTAATGAAGAAAACATCTCTCAAGAAACTATCCAGGTGGAGCGATATACTGAAGACATGCAACGATATCCTCAACGTGGATAGGAACAACATAGAAGCCTGGAGAGACAAGGGGATGTCATTGCGAAAACTCGGGGAATCTGAGAGTGCCCTGAGGTGTTACAAGGAGGCCCTCGAGATAGAAGAGAACCTGGACGACCTGATACATGCCAAGGAGATCCTCAAGGAACTCCACCGCCCCGAAGGTGTGATCGAATATTGCGACCGCATCATAAACCTGGATTCCAACAACCTTGTCGCGTGGCAGGACAAGGCCCTGGGTCTCAAGTTCATTCACAGGAGAGAGGAAAGCATCCCCGTGTTCGATAAAGCCCTTGAACTTGACCCGAAGTCCCACAAGATGTGGATGAACCGGGGGATGGTGCTGGAACATCTGGAACAGTACGAGAACGCCATAAGGTCCTACAACGAGGCCATAGAACTGGACCCCGAGGATCTGGTCTGTATCAAGCGTAAGGCCGAATGCCTCACCAAGATGGAAAGGTGGCAGGAGGCAGTGGACTGGTATCAGAAGGCCATCGACCTGGAGCCCAACGACACCTATCTTTTGAACATGAAGGGCAGATGCCTGATAGGACTTGCCAGGTACGAGGAGGCAAGGGAGGCCTTCGAAAGTTCACTGGACATAAACGATCAGGACGGCCAGACCTGGAAGTACAAGGGCCTGCTTGCCGAGAAGCTTGAAAAGTACGAGGAGGCCATAAGCTCCCTTGAAACCGCCTTGAAACTGGGCATGGACGACAAGAGGGTTTGGACCACCATGGCGGAGTGCTACGACTACCTGGGACGTAAGGGAGATGCGGTAAGGGCCTACGACAAGGCCATAGCCAAGGACCCCGAGGACGCCGTACTCAGATTCAAAAAGGGCGAGCTGTTGATGGAGACGGGTAATTACGAGAACAGCGTGGAGAGCTTCGACGGTGCCATATCCATAGATCAGGGATATCAGGAGGCATGGTACGAGAGGGGCAGGGCCCTTGAGGAACTCAGACGCTACCGTGAAGCCGTCGATTCGTATGACAGGGCCATCGGACTCAAGAACGATGACAAGTACGTGTGGAACAGCAAGGGCCGGGTACTCATGGATATGGGGAACACCGAAAAGGCCATCAGGGCCTTCAACAAGGCGCTTGAACTGGACGCCGACTTCGAGGCTGCCAAGGAGGGGTTGGAGATAGCGAAGGAGAAGGAAAAAAGGCGAAAGCTCGAGGAGTACGGACGGCGGGTGCTCAACTACGAGTACACCAGGAACAGGACCATCTCCAAGGAAGAGGCATTCAGGAAGTGCGAGATACCCTACAACTACATAGACGACGTTTTCAATTCCCTGTCTTTAAGAGAGGCGCTGGACTTCAATACACTTAGCCCCGGGGAGAGGGAAAAACTCGAAGGAGCTTCAAGAACGGTCATATCCAAAATAGCCTCCACCTCCAAGGAGAGGCTGTTGAGCAGCGGTGTAAGGCTCTGTGATATCGTGGCCGCTTATCCCGATAGGAGCATAGAGGAATCGAAGCGTGTCCTTGAATATATACGTGAGGTCAGCGAGATGGACGTCCCGGAAGAGCAGATCGACGAGAGGACCGAGAGGTTACTCCGGAAAAGGGTTCTGGACCTTCCCCCGGAGAGACGCACCTTCCTGAATCTGGTGATAGACCTGAACATAGGGATATACCAGGCGAAAAAGGTGCTGGTAGCCCTGAAAAAATTCCAGGGGGCCGATTACAAACCACCCAAGACGGAACTCACCTCTCTGGTGCAGGACGATTTCCAACGTCCGGAAAAGGAGGAGAAGGAAGCGGCGAAGGAACAAGGTGAAAAGGCGGCGGATAAGGGCGAGAAAAAAACCACGTCGGACACGACCAAGGAAAAGGCCGGAGATAAGGAAGACGAAACCAGGGAAAACTGCTATTTCTGTGGTAAGGAGACGAAGTACAAGCACGACTGCGGCGACCTCCCCCTCTGTCAGGAATGCAAATCAAAACACGGAGAGGATATCTGTCCCGAATGCGGCAAGGCCGTCTATACCATAAGGAAGAAGGTTGACGACGACATGATGCTATAGTTCAGAAGAAACCCAGCTTGTCCCTCTTTATCTCCACCCTCTTGCTTTCGAGATACCCGTAAACCGAGCTGTGCTCCGCACCGTCAAGGATCATCTGAATCGCCCTTCGGGCCACCCTTAACTCGGTAGGAGGACCCACCAGCCCTACCGTGTGGCCGTAAACACTCACATGACATTCGCTCAACTCCTCTATCAACTGTCGCGTACGACCCTGTCGTCCTATCAACCTACCCTTCATCCTCTTCACGGCTTTGGGGCTCCTACCCACATAACTCTTGATGTCTATCAATTCGAAATAAACGTCATCGTCGAGTATTTCGAGTGCCTTTTCCGTGCTGAACCCCCTGCCGATGGCCTTGACAACCTCTTCCACCTTCATCCTTACCATGGGGTCTTCGACACCCTGGGTATCTATGTCCACCTCTGCGGTGTTGGAATCTATATCCAGTATGCATCCCGTCCTCTCCTCTATCAATTTCTTGGAGCTCCCCTTCGCGCCTATCAATACCCCTATCCTATCCTTCGGTATCTTGACGGTCGTCATTGTCTTTCACCTCCTCGAAGCGCACTTCATCTATTATAGTTTCCCTTGAGGTTTCTACACCCTTCGATGTAAAATACCTCACGAGGTTGTCCACATCCCTGTAGAAAAGGTCCTCCGCTTTGGGATGAGTGAGGGGTACGGCCTGAGAGACGTCTATCATGTAGGGAAGTTCATTGACCAGCAGGATGTTGTATTCGCTCAGGTCACCGTGTACCAATTTGACTTTGCGTATCAGTCGTACAAGGTCTTCTATAACGTGATGGTAGACCGCCTCCATGGTATCGTTATCGAGTTCGCAGTACTTGAGCATGGGTGCGGGCATTTCGTTTTCCTCCATACATCTCATTACGAGGATATTTCCGGAGAATGTGATGGGTTCCGGGACCCTTAGACCGCCTTCGTGCATCCTTTTGAGGTTGGAGAACTCCTTTTTCGTCCATGTGAATATCATCTTCCTGCCCCTACCCACCTTCTTGAACCGGTAATCGCCCTGTATGTACTGTCGGTAATCCCTGAACACCGCGGTATTGATCCTCATTATCTTGATGGCCAGGATCTCGCCTTCCTTTGTGACGCCCCTGAACACCTTGGCCTCCTTGCCCGTGGAGATGGGGTAGTCGATATAGTCGAAAACGTCGTGTGTCATCAACTTGTAGAGTACCTTGAGGGTGCTTTCGTCGAACACCTCGTTGACCGTCTTTCTTCCCGGTATCTGTATCTTCTCGTTGATATCCGGATAATCTTGTCTGGAGCTCATCTTCAAGGTTGCGAGGTATGGTAGTGGTTAAAAATATTCCGATGTTCCGGGTTGAAGTCAAATGTTCATCCGTTTTCGAGCTGTGCTTCGTCCGGTGAGTGCTCGTCGAGCTCGGGTTCCGCCGGCCGCCCCTTCTTCCACATCATGAGTACCAGGGCGAGTACTATGATCAACGCCAGAAGTAGAAGCATTATCAGTGTAAATCTACCCACTTCTCCGTTCTCTACCATATCGATAGAGAATACTATACTATCTTCACCCGAATGATCCGCGTTATCAACCGCTCTTACCGAAACTGTATAATCGCCACCCTCCAAGCCTTCGAACATGTACTGTGTAACATTGCCCACGTTCATCCAGTCGCCGTCGTTCAGACGTATCTCGTAGTGTGATACGGGGTAGGTGCCTATGTCCGTTGTCCATTCCACCGTGACGGTGTGAGTGTCCAGTGTCTCGCCATCGTGGGGTGAGGTTATCACGATGGAGGGCGGGATCACCTCCAGGAAGTGGGCTGTGATGTTCTGACCGCTGTCCATGGTGATGGTGATGTATGGATTCGTTTCCTGGCCCTCGGGTATGTCACCAGACCAGTGGCTGAAGTACCAGCCTTCGGCAGGTGTCGCGGTTATGTTCACCGTAGTACCGTACGGGTAGGTATGGTTGCCGGCCGATGGGTCGATAGTGCCCTGACCGGTGATCGAGAGGATAAGGTTGTGGTATATCCGCTCGAAGTGTGCGGTTATGTTCTTATCGCTGTCCATCACGATGGTGATCTCATCACTCTCTTCCTCTCCCTCCAGTACATCACCGGACCAATGGCTGAACCGCCAGCCCGTTGCAGGTGTTGCTGTTACAACGACCTCATCCTCGTATTCGTATACATGAGTACCCATCGGTGGATCCGTTACACCTTCTCCTTCGACAGTGATCTCGAGTGTGTACTCTTCCCTCAGGAAATGTGCGGTGATTGTCTTATCGCCGTCCATAAAGATGGTGATCTCATCACTCTCTTCTTCATCCTCCGGCACATCACCAGACCAATGACTGAAGTACCAGCCTGTTTCGGGTGTTGCTGTTACAACGACCTCATCCCCGTATTCGTATACGTGGGTACCCACCGATGGGTCCGTGACACCTTCTCCTTCGATAGCGATCTCGAGTGTGTACTCTTCCCTCATGAAGTGCGCGGTGATGTTCTTGTCACCGTCCATCACGATTGTGATCTCATCACTCTCTTCTTCATCCTCCGGAACATCACCACTCCAATGGCTGAACCACCAGCCCGTTGCGGGTGTTGCTGTTATAGTTACTCCGGTATCATATACATATGTATGCACTCCTCCCTCGGGTTCGGTGCTACCCCCGCCCTCGATATTTATGGTTAGGTCATGGTAGGGGCCGAACACAACATCTTGCCAGCTGAAGAAGGGATAGGTTTCGTGATCCACAATATTCCATATGTAGTCCGTGTCACGAGCATCGGTATCCGGGACATCCGTGATATCCCAGTCCGCATCGTCGAAGGTAGAGAGAGCTATCATCTCGGCTGTCGTCAAACCGGTGCCACCGTCACTCTCATCCTGGCCGGATGTTTCGATGTTCCAGAATGATCGTTCGACAGTTGCATTCTGGTCTTTGTATCCGATCAACCCACCTACACCCTCTTCTCCGTTAACGACACCTGTCGCATATGCATTTTCTAATCGCCCTCTAATGATCGTCCCCACCGATCCCCCTACGTACGAAGAACCAATCACGTCCCCGGTTGAATACGAATTCATGATCCGGGATGAAGAACCCATTGGATCTCGATGGATAAAACCCACAAGTCCACCCACACTTGTGTTACCGTTCACAGCGCCTGTGAAATAGGATTTCTCCACCGTACCGCCACTGGAGATCCATCCTACCAATCCACCCACATAATTGTTACCACTCACTGTAACCCCTGCATAGCTTTCGGTTACTATTCCTTGATCCGGGGGGAAGAAATAATCTCCAGAAATGCCTCCAACGAGCCCACCTACTCTGTCTACTCCGCTCACGTTCCCAGTGGCATAACAGTTGGACACCGTACCTCTATGGTTATATGCCACGAGTCCGCCTACAAAGGATCCACCGCTCACGTTTATATCCACTAATCCAATGTTGCTGATCAAACCACCATCAACAAAACCGAACAACCCACATGAATAAGGTAAGTTTATATGCAGATCTGCAACCACATATCCCTGCCCGTCCAAGGTGCCTGTGAAAGGATATAACCCCCCGCCTATGGGCATGAACCCCCTGTAAATTCCTTCCGTTTCGTTCCAGTTCCATCCAATGGTCTCGCTGGCATCTATATCGTTGGCCAGTGCGTAATGTGCGTCCGGATCGTTCCTCATGTTCTGCAGATCATGAACATCGTATATCATGTGCGGATTATCCCTAGTCCCTGCCTCTCTCGTAAAGGATGTTAAAATTCCCTCTCGAAGGCTCTCTTCACCGATGAAACCAAATGCCACACATACCAAACTACCTACCAGCAACAGCGCGATGCACATAGCTATGGGCTTTTTCATCATACTTCTCACATTATAGCTATGGAACTGGTGACATATATATTTAACCGTGATTTTCCACCTAAACTGAGCCGATATATCTTGCCCGGGAAAAAACATATCCCCACACCTTATTCAATGCCACATGTTCGCCTTCCCGTGCTCATTTCGACCACATCTTTCTTATATTCGATACACTTTTTCCCCGAGCGAACATGAAATTGAAGGACAGACCGTGGGCCCTGTACGCCATAATCATACTCGCCTTCATCGCCGCGGGAACCCTGTGGAGAACACACGAGGATTTCAGTACGGATATAACCATAGAGCTCCTGGGGTCGGTGAT
>JAFDTY010000019.1 GCA_019594055.1 Candidatus Haladaptatiplasma halalkaliphilum
ACATCCATCAACCGTCCACCCTTGGGCTCCAGCATGAAGTAGCTGTACGGGTCGCTCTTGGCCTCGTCGGTCGTGTTCACCACACCGTGGCTCATCGACCTGTCCCAATTACCTGCAACGTTGGTGTCTATGTCGTCGAACAGACCGCCCATGAAGTCCAGAGGCGTCTCGCCGTTGATCAACGCTATCTGGGCCTCGTGTACCCAGTTGTCCCTGACCCTGGCATCGTCCTGCATATCGTCCCAGAAGTAGTACACCGGTGTGTACAGTATTGCCTGGTTGTTGAATCCGAAGTAATCGTCTTCCGTGTGTACACCGGGTTGGTTGGGTATCTCAGGCACCTCGTGGATGGCGTCCACCACCACGCGGATGGGTCTGCCGGGCCCGGCGTGTAAGGGCTGCCACATTATCTCCACATCGGAAAATCCGTTGGGAGGTACGAAGGCACTCACCGACCCAAGGTGTGAAAGACCATCCCTGAAGCGTACCAGTGCGCTGGTGGGGGTACCGCCCACGTTCTGCACCCTCACGGTTATCTGGTATGTTCTGCCCAGCATGGGGTGAGTGTCGGATATGGTGATATCCTCCGGGGACATCCTCAGCTCCACCCTGTTATCGATGTTACCGAACCAGCGGTTGACCATGTAAAGGAACTCGCCCTGCATGGAGCGAACTGAAGTGTTCAAATCGTATCTGTCGTACCAGTGCTGCTCGGTGGGGAGTACGGGAGAGCTGAAATGATCTATATCGAAGGATGTGAACACCAGGCGGTACCTGTTGGGGTTGAAGTACCTGTGGGCGATGGTTCCGTGATGTGTATCCTGCAGTATCGGTGCACCTTCCAGGGGCTCGTAATAAAATGCGTTCGAGGTGGTTCCGAAGTCGGTGTAATATCTCATACCGTGGCTCACCGGGTCGTTGAAGGTACCCGTTAGCAAGGTAGGGGCCAATCTTTCGGATATACTGTCGGGATCTATCCTCAGTACGTCTTCGATGAATTCGGTATCCCCTACGTCATTCTTGAGGTAGTTGAGTATATGGTCGCCTATCAGTATGAAATTTTTCATCCCTGTGCGTTCGAGAAGAAACTCGCGTATGTTATCCCGGTTGTTCACCGTCAGTGCATCCTGTCTGCCACCTGTTACCCAGCAGATGGTGTTGTAACGTGCCATATCATCTGTGGAAGGGGGTTCGTCTTCGTCTAGATCCACATAATCGAAAGCATAACCGAGGTCATTGTAGATATCCCGTATCCTCGTTGCCGTATCGCCATCATCACGCTCATCATCGACGATCAAAGTCGTATATCGTACGTTGACCGTGGTGTTTATCCCCAGGTAATCGGGGTTGTTGTTCATGATATTCGTTTCGGGGATACTGTTGTGAGGGTCGATGATGACTCTGATAACGTGCTCACCCACGGGTTCCGCGATCCAAGTGAATTCAACTTCCACGGATTTCCCGCCACCCTCTATCTGAGGATCGTCATGGGCTACTCTATTTCCATTGACCTCGAGAACTATCCTCGGATTGAGTGTGTCAGGACCGTTGTTCCTGACGGTGGCATTGATGTACACGGTTTCCATGTAGTTGGGCTCGCGACTTTCGGGGTAAAAGGTCTGGCTTGAAAGGGCCAGGTCGTTGCCTCCGATATCGGTTATGTTGCCCAGCCAGAGGATAACATTGTATGCTAATCGGGTACGGCTTGCTGTTTTCTCCTCTTCAAGAGATGCGAAGCGTATGGACTGGAAGAATGTTCTGGTGTGCGTACCGTTGTAAGCTACCGCCACCACGCCCGCATTATCTTCGATGGCCGCCAGTCCGAGAGATACGGGATTCAGATAATCGCCGTAAAAAACACCGGCCCTTCTACTGAAACTCTCACCAATTACCGGTTCGCCCACGCCTTCCATATCTCCTTGAGGTGCGTTGGCATTCGTGGCCGTGATGATAGATTTAAGATTTTCTTCAAGCCAAACAGCCCAACCGTTACTTTCGGCATCATACGCTATTCCCTCGCCTATGAGCCACAAACGGTGCCCGTTGCTCAGGAACTTTTCCAACTCGTCCCTATCAAAATCCGTGATGGTGTTGACGGTTTGTGCACCCGTCATCCATATCACAATATCGTAATTTTTCAAGGGGGGTGTACCATCTTCATATCGAGGTCGATTGCCCGGCCCTACCTTCATCCGGTGAGCGTCGAAGCCGGCGGAACTCAGTGCCCTTACCATATGGGATACGTCATCGTCGGCTGCCTGCTCGTTGTCCACTATCAGTATGTTCGGTCGTACCACCAGATGTCTGTATGCGGTTACGATACGATCGTTGTATTCCGCCGTGACGGTTATATTGTGCACACCTGCCCTGCGAACGACCCAGTTGAGGGTTATATCCACACCGCCCCCGGCGGCGATCCGCGGCTGAACATCTGGCCATGCTATGTTCGATACGTTCCCGTCCGGTCCGTGATTCGTGAAGGTCACATTGGCAAGTGTTGACGCACCTCCGTTGTTGTTTATAGTTGCGGTCACATACAACTGCTGACCGCTGATAGGCACACTCGGGTTAAAAGTTATCCGGGATATGGCAAGCCTTGCATCCTCCGTAGTTGCCGGAGATTCCCCTATGTTCAAAGATATGGAATAGTTGAATTCACTTCTGAACCTGTCCTTTGCCTCTATCGGAAGCAGATAATTGCCTTCGTCCTGTTCACGAGCGATGGTTATACCGGAGAGTATGTACCTGTTGATATCCAGTGGTTTATCGGTTATCCGCGTCATATAAGTGGGGGAATCGTCGTAGCCGTCCAGTACCGATAAGTTCACACTAACGGTAATATCATCCAGGTTGTAGGTGTCCTTGTCGACCAGATCTACGTAAAGGGTAACGGTATCACCCGGTTGTGCATAATTCAGGTAGTCAAGGGGATAGTACACACCCAGGTCCCTTATGAAGGGTGGTAATCTATCCACGCTCTTGATCTCCTCGTTGTACACTCGCTGGTTGATCTCGTCGTCGATCATGAGTACGCTGACGGTTGCATTCCAGATGTTGAAGGCCGCTCCAACCGCAGTTTCATTTTCGTAATGCAGGTTGAGGGTATCTCCTATCCTCCAGACACCGTCCGCCAGATCGTTGCCGTAGGTGTCGTCCCCGAAGGTAACGTCATGCCTTCCCGTATCGTTAACGAAAAGGTAGATCCTCGTGTTGTGACCTCTCAGTCTTCCTCCGCCCATGTTGGTGATGTTTACGAACACGTGATCGTCAGTATCCATATAAACGGAGGTGGAGAACCTCACGTAACTCTGCCTTTCGGGCGGTTCGATGTTCTGAACACCCCAGAATATCGCGGTGAAGATTATCACCGTTACCGCAAGGGTGAGTATACTGCCGACCACTTCCGAAACACCGCGCTCGTCTTTCCTTATTATCCTGTCCTTCTTTTTCATCATGTTTAGCCCTCCAGAATAGTTCTACCTCTAACTATCACGTTGTCCACGTAGAAACCACCGAAACCGACAGTGTTATCCTCGTAATGATCGTAGCTTCCGTGGTTTGTGGTGAATACCCTGAACCGAAGCCGTATAACTCTTCCTGCGAATTCGACAAGGTTTACATTCAGCCTGTCAAGGTCTCCCGCGCTTTCCCAGTTGTTGCTGCCTTGTGAAACACCCTCCGCTGTACGCCATTCGGTGTTGATGGCCTGCCAGGTTCGACCACCGTCGATGGTAACCTCCACCCTGAAACCATCGGGTGGAGCGCCTCTCTCGGTGTTGATATTGAATTTGAAGTGGGCCGACAGCTCTGCGGTCAACGCATTGGTGAGGTCTATGGGCGAGGTGACGAGGCTGTTGTCTATACCTGGTAGGAACCACGGATCTCCTTCGCCGTAAACACCTTGACCGTTCCACCACGCGGTGGTCGGTTCTCCATCGGTACCGTTGGTGGTTACCTGTCTCCACACGTCCTTCATGTTGTCTGTTACAGGTGCACCGGGATCCCTGGAAACCACCAATTTAACGTCGTCCAGGAACCAACCATAGCCCGTACCGCTGCCGTACTGTGTGTAGTTGAACCTGATGCGAACGTTTTCACGTGAACCACCTACCCGGTCTATATACGGGAGGACATTCACCTGTACATGGTCCCAGGTGAAACTACCCCCTCCGCTGATGCCGTTCCAGGCCCAGTTCATAGAATTCCCGAAGTCATCTTGTCTGCCCACGGCCATGTTCATGTTACCGGTGTAGGTACCGTGTGTCGGTACAACGTACCTCCACACCCAGTTGCCGTTCTCGTCGTTGAAGCCAACCTGCAGGAAGGCACCGTTCATACCGGGGACGATCTTGTACTTGTGCCAGAAAGTGAGTCGTGCGGCGGAGTACCCGGTCAGGTTGAAGGCCGGTGTTACAGCTGTTTTGTTGTAGTTCCTGCCCTCCACGGGAAGTTCCGGGCCATCCAGTATATCGTTGTTCTGATCACCGGATATCGTATCATCACCTGGCATGTAAGTGACGTTGCCCGCCTCGGCCTTCCGATCGGCCATCTCCATTATCTGTTGTAGTATCTCCTCGAACAGGTCCACGACCTCGGCTCCGGTTTCAGCATAGATGTATCTGCCCACATACTGTTGACCCTCAAGGCGATCGCCATGTTCGGCATCTTCGGCACGGAAACCGTACTTGGACTCCTCACCGGGATAGCATGTGCTCGTGGTGGCTGCTGCCCAGTACCAGTACTCAAGGTTGCGGTCATGGTTGTATGCATAACCATCCCAATATCTGGGATGTTCGTGGTATCTCCATTCAGGTGCACGGGGGTAATCTTCGCTGAATCTCAAAGGTTCGCATGTCATGGCCACGTTGAACACCATGGGCGGGGCATCCAACAGACCCGTACGGTAGCCCGTGAATGGTTCGTTACGGGCCCAAAAATAATTCCTATTGTCAAGACCGTCAGTGAGCGCCACCACGAACTCGAGCCGGCTGTTATCATGCTCATCGTAATCATCCCTCCCTGCTATGTTCCAGATGGCCTCACCTATGGTGTCGAACATGGGTGTCCATGAATTCGGATTGATGTTGTTGATATAATTGATGAATGTCGTTCTATTCGCCTCACACATATAAGCAAGCGAAAGTAATTGTGCATCGGGCAATACCTTCATGGGGGTATCATGCGGACTTGTGTTGCGGAATATCCATACCGCTGACCTGTCATTTTCCGTAAGGTTCTCGATGAAGCTAACTGTGGCTATCCTCGCCTGGTACCACCTTGAGTCCGGATGTGTATGACCAACCCAACTTCCCTGATCATTCCACTGCATTGATCCCGATGTGTCTATGGCAAAGACCACGTCGATGGGTATATCCTCTTGCACCTCTTCACCCGCAGGCTCCTGCAGCCAGTACGACCGCGGGTCGCTGTACGAGTATATATCGGTGACGTTGATGTACTTGGAGGCGTCCTCGTAACCCTCGTCCCATTCGGATACCACGTCCGTGTATATCCTGTCGAAGTAATCGCTCATGAACTCCAGGGGATGCTCCGCGTTGATGTTCATTATGGTGGCTTCCGTACGCCAGTTGGCGGTACCGTTCTCCATATCATCCCAGAAGTAATATACCGGTAGATGTATCATGGCGTGGTTGTTGAAACCCATGTGGTTGCCTGCGGTTTTGTTGCCTATCTCCTCCAGATTACCCAGAGGGTCAACCAGTATCCGTATGGGCCGCTGCGGTCCCGCGAAAAGAGGCTGCCAGGATATCTCGGCCGTGGTAACCCCGTTTCCGGCCACGTAGATGTCTTCGGAATCGATCAGGGTTGAACCGTCCTTGAAACGTACCCGTGCACCAGCTGTACGGAAGCCCACGTTGTGTATGCTTGCTGACAGTAGATATGAGCGACCCAGCATGGGTCGGGTGCTCTCCACCGTTATATCAACGGCACTGACCCGGAGCTCAACGCGGTCGTCCACGTTACCGAACCATCGGGTTATCATGTAGGTCAACTCCTGACGTACCGCCGCCGGACTCGTGTCCACATCATGGGAAAATTGTCCGTACCAACTATCATCGTATACCGGACCGTCCATGTGGAACATGTCCACACCCATGAATACCGTCCTGGACTGTCCGAATTGATGCCTCGAGGCGATAGCGTTACCGTTGGTGTCGGTGAGGAATACCTCACCGTCCAGTACCTCGAAGGTATGCGGTGGTTGGGCCAGATGACTCTCCACACGGTAGGCGAGACCGTGTCCGATGGGGTCCTTTACGATACCATCGAAATTCTCCGGGAAACTGCTCATGGAGGTTATGTTATCGGGGTTGATACCCATCACATCCCTCAGGAACCGGCGTGCACCGTCAGGAGGATTCTCCGTCAGGTCGTGCAGTACCCTGTTTCCCATCAGGAAGAAGCTGGTACTCCCGGTTTCGCTCAGATACCTTGTGATAGCCTCTATATCATCACCTTTGAGGGTATCATCCGAATGGCCGCAGACCCAGAATATGGAGTTATAGAGCTTCAGGTCTTCCAAACGCGGTCCGGTGCCACCGGAACCCACCGTGTGTTCCTTGTAAGCGTATCCCAATCGTTCGAGACTCTCGATAACATGGGCTGCGGTGTTTGAATTCGTCTGATCATCGTCGACCACCAGTACTGAGAACAGAACGTTAACGTGATAATTGACGTCCTTGTAACGAATATCGTTATTCTCAGTGTTGGTCTCCTCGATCCGATCCCAGGGGTCCACCACCACGAGTATCTCGTGTACACCCACTGAATCCGCCTGCCAACTGAATCTACCCCTGTAAGTGCCACCCATACCATCAAGATCTATGAAGGTGTAATTAACCTGCACCTTCTCCACCGTCAATATGACCTCAACACCGGTCAAGTCGTCCTGGCCGTTGTTTCGTATCACGTAATCTACGTGTACCCTTTCCATATACCTGGGTGTGTGTGTATTGAACCTTTGCTCGGCCACGGCGACATCGTTACCTCCCGCGAACTCCACACCACCCAGCCAGTTGATCACCTTGAAGACCATATCGGTACGCGTATCCAGATCCTTATCCACGGGATTGCCCTCCATGGAACCGAACAGGAAGGAATTGAACATTGTCCTGTAGTTTCCACTGTCGTAGCTGACCGCTATGCATCTGTTGGTACCATCCACCGCTGATACGTATGCACCTTCTACATCTACATGGTTCATGTAGTATCCTTTGTAATTTCCGGGTACGACTTCGAATTCCGTATAGTCCAACGGTATGTTCTCACCTCTTATATTACCATCAGGAATGTTAAGCTGTCCGTCGGGATTTTCCGCCTTCATGTACTCTCGCAGGAAGGCGTTGCCCTCCGTCAGATCATACCAGATGCCCTGGCCTATGAGCCACAGGTTGCCGCCGTTATTCAGGAACGTCTCCAGTTCCTCTTGATCCTGAACGGTAAGGGTATGCTCCGTCTCTTTGCCGGTCATCCATATGACTATGTCGTAATTTTTAAGGGGTAAACGACCTTCGTCGTAGCGGGGGCCATCCCTTCCGGCGACATCGAAATGGTCGAACCTGAAGGCCGCTGATTTCAGGTCTCCGTACATCATCGCCGCATCTCCGTCCGTTACCTTGTCGTCGTCAACCAGTAATATGGTCGGCTGAACGTGAAGTGTTCGATACAATCTTGGATCGGGATTCAGGTTTTCACCCCCTGCCGATCTGATATCCTCCGCCACCAGAGTTATGTTGTGCGCTCCGCTGCCCCTGACCACCCATTCGATCTCAAGGTTCCTGCCACCGCCGGCGGGTACAGTCTCGTCATATATGGTGCGGATCAGTTTCGCATCTTCATGGTCCCCGGTGTAGTTGTCGTAAAGGGTGATGTTGCACAGGGCCGAACTACCGCCCCTGTTCTCCACCACGAAGAAGACCGTTACCCTCTCGCGGTTGAGGGGCGATACGGGGTTGAAGCGCATGCTCACTATGTTAACGTTGGGCTGATCGTACACGTCACCCACGGGACCGACGTTTAATGATATGTAACCGCTTTCGCTGCTATCGTCACCGGTATAGGTGGCGGTCACATCCAGACGGTACGTACCGTTCTCCTGCCTAGACGATATGGCCATGCCAGGTTGGTTACGTGGTGGATAAACGAACCTGTCGCCGCTGTCCCTGGACATGGTCACGGGTTCATGTTCCTCGTAATCCAGGAGCGAGCTTATGTCCACCGTTATTTCGATACCACCCAGCAATTCCCTGGGACCCATCCTGGCGTACAGCCTTACACTGCCTCCGGGCTCGACGAATCTGGCCCATTCCTGGGGGTACTCGACGCCCATGTCCTTTATCACCATCTTAAGGGGAGGTTCGCCCAGTTTGAACTCAGTACGCCAGACCAGGGTGTTTCTGCCTGTATCCATCACCATCAGCTCGGCGATATCCACCACGGCCAACATATCTTCCCAATTATCGTAGTCGAGTTTCATGGGGAGGTCGCCGAGGTCTATACGAACCTTCTCGCTTATACGCCAAAACTCCCCCGGGAAGGTTACGTTTTCCGAGTCGAACATGTATCTTTCGTTCCTGTATGTTCTTCCGTCGTACACCACTATGTTGAAGGCGGTGTTGAACCTTTCCAGGGTTCTACCACCCTTGTGTGTTATCTCCAAAGTGTAATTGTCTTCCACCCTTACAAAGGATGCGTCAAAGTCGATATAGGTTCTGTGATCGGGACCTTCCATCAGGCTCACCGCCGCAAAGATCGACGAGAAAAGCGCAACGGTTATGCTCAGTACCAGTATCGTTCCCACCACTTCGGAGACGCCCTGTTTATCCATTCTTCTTATCTTCTTTATCATGTTTAGCCCACCTGTACCGTTCTACCGCTTACTATAACGTTGTCCACATAGAAACCGCCGAACCCGGCGTGTTCATCCTCAAAATTGTTGTACGTACTGGCGTTGCATGTGAACACCCTGAATCTTATACGTATAACGTTTCCTCTGAAGCCACTCAGGTCAACGTTCAACCTGTCCAGGTCTTCCGCCCGTGTCCAGTCGTAAACGCCCTCCGCTGCACGTGAACCGTCGTTGAGCCTGTTCCATATACGACCGCCGTCCGTGGTCACCTCAACCATGAAGCCGTCGGGAGGTGCACCTGCGGCGGTGTTGATGTTGAACTTGAAGTATGCTTCAAGGAAGGCGGTGCGTGCGTTGGTGAGGTCTATGGGCGTGGTGATGAGGCTGTTGTCTATACCTGGTAGGAACCACGGATCTCCTTCGCCGTAAACACCTTGACCGTTCCACCACGCTGTGGTCTGTTCTCCATCGGTACCGTTGGTGGTTACCTGTCTCCATACGTCCTTCATGTTATCCGTAATGGGTGCACCGGTATCCCTGGAAACCACCAATTTGACGTCGTCGAAGAACCAGCCGTAGCCCGTACCGCTGCCGTACTGTGTATAGTTGAACCTGACCCGTACGTTTTCACGTGAGCCGCCTACGCCATCGATATACGGCAGAATATTCACCTGCACGTGATCCCAGGTGAAGGCACCACCGCCGCTGACGCCGTTCCAGGCCCAGCCCATACTGCGGTTGAAGTCATCCCGTCTTTCGACTGACATGTTCATATTGCCGGTGTATGTGCCGAAGGTGGGCACCACGTACCTCCACTTCCACACTCCTTCATGTTGGAAGCCCACCTGCAGGAACGCGCCGTTGGTATCGGGCACGATATTGTACTTGTGCCAGAAGGTGAGTCGTGCGGTTGCGTAACCCGTAAGGTTCAGGGACGGTGTTACCGCCGTCTTGTTGAAGTTCTCGCCGGTGGGGAGTCCGGGGTCGGGATCCGGGCCGGGGTCTTCACCCTCGGCATGGGTGGTGAAACTCCACGTGTCAGATTGTGTGGATAGATGTCCGTCGTCGGCCACCGCATACCACGTATAGGTGGTGCTGTAATCCAGACCGGACCAGGTGACCGAGGCCTGGGAGCCGCTGGCCACGTTGGTGGCCGTTCCGATGAGGTTGTCGTTGGATGCGTCGTAGAACCTCACGGTCATGGTGTCACCGTCCGGGTCGGACACGGACACCCTTAGTGTGGGATCGGTACTTATCCCTGTTGAACCGTGGGGAGGATACACGTTGACGGGTGGGTCGGGAGGGTTGTTCACCTGTCCGGTTGAATACGTGAATCCCTCTATACGTGAATTGTATGTGGTGGTACCCCAGGCAAGGATGTTAAAAAATCCTCGTTGTGTATAGTAATGAATGGTCCATGTGACCGGATCAAGCTGTGTGGCACCCAGCTGTTCGGTGGTGAAGGTAGCAGCCAATGATGTGGGCGGATTGACATTTCTTTCTTGGTAAATCCTTACAACAACACTATCCGTGGGGTTCATGAGGGTTTGCGGGCAGTTCCATGTGATTGTTTGTATATCTGCACCGTCTGAATCACGCACAACAACAGCTTCGGCTGTGCCACCTGTTACCTCTACTTCATTGCCGGATGAATCACGCACCCAAACCCGCATTCCGGTGTATAATGTCTCTCTGTTTCCACTGTAAAAGTTTCGAGGGGTGTCCGATTGCGTCAACCCGAGGTAATAAGTTGTCAGACCGTTCACTGTTACTTCATTTTGGACGCCCCGCATATACCTCACCTCCTGCATCAGCCCAGCGCTACCGCCGGGCATGGAAGTGACTTTGCCCGCATCCGCTTGCTGACCTGCGATCTCACGTATGATTTTTCGTATCTCCTCGAAAACCACACCTACATCTTCTCCTTTTTCAGCGAAGTAATAACGACCAGTATACGGCGTACCTACAAGATCGTCATCTCCTACATAATATTCATCAACACTCGTTATGTTACCATACCTGTGTTGCCACTCGTTTGGAGATGTGTTTGCAACATTGAACATATCATACTCTCTCACCGGCTGTCCGTCATGATAGTTATTCCAATAAGGGGTTTCAGTATAGGAGGTGCCGACCCTTAACTGTGGCGCGATGAAGCCGATGTTGAATATCAAAGGCGGTGCGTGTAACAGACCGCCTTCACCCCAATTACTTTTTTCACTATATTCATTACCAACGTTACCTATTCCATCCGCCAACCCGATAACGAATTCTAAACGGTCTCGACCTAACCCGATATTTTCGTTGCCTATGTTGACCGCGGATTGCACGGCTCTGCCGACGGTATCATAATAGGGAGTATTTCCAACTGGGCCCCAGTGGGGTCTAGGTTTACCCGAATCATACACCCAAATCCCATTACCCTCTCTGATGTCGATAAGTGACTGTATATAATCTGCTTTATTTACATCAGTCATAAACGATAATTCCCTGTACCGGTAAGGAGTTGCAGTGCCAGAAGGATGGAAGGTCCATATCTCCAGTCTGTCCTCTTCATTCATCTCTTCTATGAAGTTTATCGCGGCTTCGACTGCCTGGTACATTCTCGAATCGGGATGATCTGCACCTGAGTTCCAACCATCGGGCACCACCGCCGAGTGCATGGAACCTGAAGTATCTATAGCCATAACGACATCTACGGGTAACTCCTCCGTGTGGGTTTCGTTCGTCCCCCTCGGCTCCTGCAGCCAGTACGAGTACGGGTCGCTGTACGAGAACATATCGGTGACGTTGATGTACTTGGAGGCGTTCTCGTAACCCTTGTCCCAGTTGGCGACGATGTCGGTATATGCCTTCTCGTGCTCCTCCGTCAGGAACTCCAGGGGATGCTCAGCGTTGATGTTCATTATGGTGGCTTCCGTGCGCCAGTTGGCCGTGCCGTTCTCCATATCATCCCAGAAGTAATATACCGGTAAGCGTACCATGGCGTGGTTGTTGAAGCCCATGTGGTCGCCGTCCTCGTCGCCGATCTCCTCCACATTGCACAGGGGATCAACCAGTACGCGTATGGACCGCTCAGGACCGGCGTAAAGAGGAGTCCAGGTTACCTCTGATGTGGAGAAACCGTTGCCGGGAACATATATGCTCTCCGATGCGATGAGTGAGTTGCCGTCCTTGAAACGGACCAGTGCGTTGGATTCACGGTAACCCACGTTGTACACGGTGGTGGTTACCAGATACGACCTGCCCAGCACGGGACGGGGATTCTCCACCTGGATGTCAACCGAACTCACCCGCAGCTCTATTCGGTTGTCCACGTTACCGAACCACTTGGTCATCATGTAAACCAACTCCTGACGTACCGCCGCGGGACTTGTGTCAATGTCCTCAGCGAAATCCGCATACCACTGGTCACCGTAGATCGGACCGACCATGTGGTACATGTCCACACCCATGAAGATGGTCCTGACAGGTCCGGGATTGAATCGCGAGGCGATAGCGTTACCGTTGGTGTCGGTGAGGAACACCTCACCGCCCAGTACCTCGAAAGTATACGGGTTGCTCGTCTCGGCCCCCTGGTCCGCAGCGTAGGCAAGACCGTGGCCGATGGGGTCTTTAGCCATGCCCGTGAGCAACCCGGGGAAATCGGTCATCTCTCCCACCGAACCGGGGTCTATACCCAAATAGTTCTGCAAGAAGTTTAGAGCATTAGGGGGGTAGGGGTCGACGGTCAGATCCCGTAATACGTGGTTGCCCATGAGAATAAAACTGGTTCCCCGGGTTCCATCGAGGTACTCTTTTATGGCTTCCATATCCACCTCCATTAGTGTATCCGTTGAATGACCGCAGACCCAGTACACCGAGTTGTAATCACCCATTACGGTACTGGTGGGACCACGCTCATCCTGAGGCACATCAAACACCTGGTAGGCGTATCCCAATCTGTCCAAACTCTCGGTAACGTATTCGGCGGTGTTCGAGCCCGAGTGATCGTCGTTAACTACCAACACGGAGAACAGAACGGTGACATGATAATTTACATCCTTGTAACGTATATCGTTGTTCTCCTTGTTAATCTCCACTATCTTGTTGAAGGGGTCCGCCACCACCAGTACCTCGTGTTTGCCCACGGGTTCCGCGATCCAATCGAATGTCACCCTTTGTGTACCGCCACCACCTTCGAGATCGATGGTTTTCGCATCATTTTCCAATACTATACCGTTAACTTGAAGCCTGATATCTACACCTGTAAGATCTTCCATCCCGTTGTTCCGAATCAGGGCCTCGATGGTGACTGTATCCATGTACATGGGTGTCACCGTACTGAACGACTGCTCGGCAACGGCAACGTCGTTACCGCCCTTGAATTCCACACCACCCAGCCAGTTTATGACCTTGAAGACCATATCAGTTCGCGCCTGTGCACCCTCACCTGGCATACCGTCCATGGAACTGAACAGGAAGGAATTGTACATGCTCCTGTAGCCATGCTCTTCGTTCTCGTAGCTTACGGCTATAATATTGCCATCTTCATCCCTTGCCGCCTCCAGCCCGTCACCAATGGGTACTAGATGATCGCAGTAAGAAGCCTCCACCACCTCGTAGATATCGCCGAAGTCCAGGGGTATGTCCACGCCCGAGATGTTTCCCTCTATCGATCCGCCATAATTTATCCCTGTACTAAGGTAGTCGTGTGCGAATCCTGCACCCGGGCCTATTTCCCCCATCAAGCTAGATCCTATCAACCACAGGCTCGTACCGTTGTCCATCACAGTTTCCAGGTTACTTTGATCGCCCTCTGTGAGTGTCTCCTCGGTTTGGCTACCGCACATCCATATTATTATGTCGTACTTTTCCAGCCGTTCGAGGGTGGGACGGTGCGTGCCGTCCACCACGTGGTAGTCGAACCGTGATTCCGTAGCCTGCAGATCCCCGTACATGAGCGCTGCGTCGTCACCCACGCCCCTTACGTCGTCCACCAGTAGTATGGTCGGCTGGACGTGAAGAATCTTGTGCGCCTCGGGGTACGGTCGGCTGTAATCGCCTCCGTGCCAGGTGATGTTCCTCACCACCAGGGATATGTCGTGCGCGCCGCTGCCCCTGATCACCCACGTGTGGATAAGGTCCCTGGCACCACCGGCGGCCAGATTGACATCCCGGAAGGGGTGTATCAGTGTCGGTTCATCGTCCCTGGTGTGATTACCGTAAAGATAGATGTCGCATATGGCGGAGCTTCCGCCGAAGTTCTCCACTATGGCGTGTATCTGCACCTGATCGCCGTTGGTAGGCGACGCAGGTCTGAAACGTATCTTGTTCTCGTCGAGCATGATGAAGGGCTCGTCGGGTGATACGCCGGGAACCCCCACGTTCAGGATGATATAGGCACTTTCACTCCTTACTTCACCGTCAATATGGGACGCCTCCAACCTCAGGAGGTACGTGCCGTTCTCCTGTTCTGAAGATATCTCCAGATCGGTGTAAACGTACCTGTCGCCACCGGCAGGGTGCATATCCTCGATCCCATCATAGTCCAGCAGAGGGCTCAGGTCAACCGTTACCGTTGTACCACCCAGCAATTCCCTGGGACCCACGTTTGCGTACAGGCTGACGCTGTCTCCCGCCTTCACGAAACCCGCAAAGCCGTGCCGATACTCCACGCCCATGTCCTTCAGTATCAGCCTCGGGATCGGGTCAACCAGCCTGAACTCGGAGCGCCATAACAGATCGTACCTGCCCACGTCCATGACAAGCAGTTCGGCAACCTCCACGGCGTTAAGGAGCGCATCCCACCCTGTAGAACCGGAACCGTATCCGAGTCTCTCCGGCAGATGTTCCAGATCTATCACCACCACCTGACCGATACCCCAAAGGTCACTGGTATACCCTACCTCGGGGGCATCATGACGGTATCTTGCATTACTATACGTACCGTCGCCGTAGACCACTATGTTGAAGGCGGTATTGAACATCTGAAGGGTCCTGCCGCCCCTGTGGGTCACCGTCAGCGTATACTCCCCTTCCACCTTTACAAATGAGGTTTCGAAATCCACATAGCTCCTCTGTTCGGGGGTTTCCATCAGACTCACGGTGGCGAAGATAGAGGAGAAGAGAACTATGGTCATGGCCAGTATGAGTATCGTTCCCACCACTTCGGACACCGCTTCGCTTTCCCTATACAATCTTTTTTTCATGGACATGGTTAACGCACCAACTTTAACTGAATGGAGAAAACAGCGGTCACAGGCTATATAAACATTATGTGGTAATTACCATCCTAAAATGGTAATCTAGTGCGGAGGAGCCCGAAAACTTCCATTAATATTAAATACGTTCGGAATGTTACGGTATGCAATGAGATACCTGTGCAGGTGAAAACATGGGAGAAGAACCAAGGATAGGAATCATGGAGAGGGCCAGGGGCTTCATACGCTCCAAGGCCATAACACCCTCTGACAAGGTGGACCAGTACATAACAGGACACTTGCCCGACCTGATAACCGAATACAACCTCGCCCTGAGAAGAGACCTGGGAGGCGTCGACCAGAGGATCGAGGCCTACGTAGAGGAGTTGGACGATATGAAGGGCTGGACCGCCATCACCCGGCAAAGGCTGGAAGAGGCAAGGAGAAAGATCCGGCGGATAGAGAAGAACTACGGGATCGAGGAGGGATGAACGTGTGGGGAATAATCGTTATCCTGATCATCATCGCTTTCGTGGCCTTCGTACTCTACTCCAGGCACAAGGCAAGGAACAGGGCACTGGAGAAGATGTACGGACACGTTCCCAGCCATACCGAACTGTACTTTCTTGAATACTTCGAGGATATCATAGGGAACTGGGATCTGGTGAACAAGCAAAGGGCAGAGGAATGGGCCCGGGATATGGACAAGAGATTGAACAGCGTATCACTGGAGATAGAAGGGCTCAAGAAAAGAAGGAATTACATAGACCCCGAACTCGACGGCATCGAGAAACGTATTAACACCATGGAGAAATCCATCTGGGAGGAGAGTAAATGAGCATGGAAACCGTGATCACCGATAATTTCATGTTCATCTTCTACGCCATAGTGGTCATCATCGTGCTGGCGATAATAGCACACATGCTGAACACCCGGGAAAGGGAAAAATCCAGGAAGGAAGTCGCGGACATGATGTTCAAGACCAAGAAGCTGGAGATGATAGAGAAGGAAAAGTACATCGAACAGTTGAAGAACGCCTCCATGGTCCTCAGGGACGACGAGAAGACCAGGATAGACGAGATAGTCCACGACAAGGCCGTGCTGTCAAGAAGGAGCCTGGCCCTCATGAACGAGGTGGAGGAACGTATGCAGCGGCTGGAAAGGGGCGCCGACAACGCGAAACTCCTGAAAACACTGAAGGAGATAAAGGACGCCGAGAGGGAACTCTTCGGCGGAGAAGGAGGTTACTAAGATGTCAGAATATATCAACGAACCACGGCGCAACGAGAACATACTGGACAGGATCCAGGAGTTCCTGTTCCCCGGAGAGATGGAGATAGAAGGCACCGGTTACAAGAGGAACATAATCGACAGAAGGATAGAGCTTTACCTGGACAGGCATTTCGACGAGTACATAGAGGAATTCGGCCTTGTAAGGGAACTCGACCTCCAGGTGTACGAGGACAGATACCAGGAGATGGTGGAAGGCATAAACGAGATAAATGAATTCCAGACGGAAGCCCTGACGGACATACACGACCTCAAGAGACGCCTTGACAGGATCGAGAAGATGAAATAGCAGGAGGAAAGGAACCTTGCAAGCGAACATAAGAGAACTAAAACTGCGTAAGGCCGTCAACAGCTACGTGATCGCCCAGGGAGATAAACCCTACCTGAGGTTGAAACAGCTTCAGAAATACCTGAAGGCCACCAAGATATGCAACATACACATCGAGGACCTAAGGAACATGGTGGACAACCAGATGAAGCTCATGGAAAACCGTGATAGAAAGGACAGAATGGAGGCACTGCTGTTCACCAGAGATGGCGAACCAAAAAGAAACAGGTACGGAAACGCCTTCTGCAAGAGATGTCATATGTACAAGGATTATGACAAGGAATGCCCCTACTGCGGGAGCCTTGAATTGACATTATAGTGTTGTGATATATATGGAAACTGTATTGTACTCGGAGATAGTAAGGCGCCCCGTGAAGCTACCGGGTGAGAGGAAGCGTGCGAAGATAGTGGATATCATCGCACGTAAAGTTAAAACACACTGGACCGCCCACGAGGTGATGATAGAATCGGGACTCATAGACAGGGAGGGAGCATTCTACCCCGTCAAGATAATATCCGATATACCCGATGAAGGAGACATTTACATCGGAAAATACACCGCGGGAAGGCCGGAACCCGTGAACAGGGGCGGCATTTTCCTATCGAACCTGTTGAAGAAACCCGTACACGACAGCAAGGGAAAGGAGATAGGGAAGATATACGATTACGAGATATACGCCGGGAGGGACCCGTGGATCGTTTGGAAGGTACTCGTGATCCCCACGGGACTGAGCCCCACCAAAAGAAGACTGCGGCTACCCACAAAGGACATAGACAGTATTAAGGGTGATAAGGTAACACTGTCCGTAGCATTGAAAGGTGAGGACGAGTGATCGAACTGCTGCTCTGGTTGGTCATCATAGTACTTCTTATCACGATAATCTACAGTGCCATAAGGAAACTCAGGGAAAAACCGCAATCGGAATCCCTTGAATACACGGAAGGCGACCATGTGGTGACCAAGACCAGGGAGATCAGGGAGCGGCTTTCAAGGGTAAAGCGTAACAGACCCACGGGTATCAGGGTCCATATAGAGGAAAAAAAGAGGATATAGACCGATGCCCAACGGGATCGAGTTGCAGATAAGGAGTAGTATAATCGGCCGCCCCGGCAGGGCTAGGATATCGGAGGAATGCTTCAGCGAGCTCGAGATTGGGGGGCAGGGAGACCTGATCATCGTGGAACGGGAGACCAAAACCGTCCTTCTCGAAGCCTATTCCGACATACTTGTCGAGGATGGTTACATCAGGGTGAGGTGGAACGACCTCAACAGACTCGCCGCCGTGGAGCATGATACTGTTCACATATACCCATACAAACCCCTGACCAGGAAGATAAGGAAGAGAGTAAAGAAGATAATCACCTGATGTCCGACGATACTTGGGGAAAACACTTATATGCGTGGAGAAGCATAGGTTATATGTCAGACAGATGGGGTGTCTAAATGTGCCGATACAATTATGGAAAGGATAAGTGCGCTCATCCGAGGAATTTCACCATAGAATGCATAGGTGAGAATGCTTGCAGTTTTATAAGTAACGACGCTGTGGATATGACAGGTGGAATGAGTAATAGTGTAAATTCGAACGAGGCTGATGACCAGGATAGATGTCCAAACACCGAATGCGGGATATACTGCGACAAGTACAACCGCTTTTACTGCGCGGGACTGGAAAACTGTCAGACAGAAAAGGAATACCTGAAGCACATGAACATGCACGGCTACACCCAGTGAGCCGGCTCAGTAGGATTCCAGGTCATCGCAGCCGAAGAAAATGCTCTGTACACCCGTGTATATGTCTTCCATGCCACTCCTTTCCCTGGAAGATACGGGTATAATTTCCATGCCCTCGTTGATTATCTCGTTGAGACCCTTGACCAGCTCGATACTCGCGTAACAATTCCTTATATTGCCTTCCCTGAGTACCGATTCCAGTGAGGATGTATCCCCCGCCCACCCCATGATATCCTCCAGTTCCGTACCGGTCAGGAGGTCGGATTTGGACAGCACCGGTAGATAGGGCATGTCAAAACGCACCTGGGTGGTGACGGCCATGAGTAGAAGGGAGACGAATCCCGTGGGCTGTTTCGACAGGATCGGGTCGAAGAGATATACCATCAAAGATTCACTGGCACCCAGGGTGCTCACCAATTCCCTACTGGAACGTCTGAAGGCGAAGAGCTCAATCTGACCGGGAGTATCCATGAGGAAGTAATGGCCTTCGTAGGTGTCCATCACCTCCCGAAGGTCGGGTGCATTCAGGGCCATCATGTCCGCACAGGCTATCTGGGCGCCGTTGGGTCCGAGGCCGTATTCGCTCATCACGTCCGCAAGTGAGAGCCAATCACGTATGTCGATGTCCGGCTGGTAGGGTAGCTGCTCCGCCCCGGGGTCCAGGTTCACGGTGATCCCCTGGAATCCGTTTATTTCCATCCACAACTTGAACTCGTTAGTGAGGGTGGACTTGCCGCAGCCCGCGGTTCCAACCATGTAGATATTTACAGGCATATTACCCCCGAACGCCCCTATTACCGTAAAAACTTTCCTCTAACCCGGCAGGGTGGAGATGAGTACGGTTATCTCCTCTTCGGCATCTTCGTCCTTTAGGGCCTCCAGCTTACGGCTGGTTTCCGCCAGTATCTCCGCCACCTGGGCCATGGTACTCTCCCTGAAGGGTACCTTCTCCAGGGTAACCCAGCCCACCTCGTGTTCAATATCCTGGCTCTGCTGTATGTAGCGTATACCCCTGTTCACCATGGCCTTGATTATGCCCATGGCCGCGAGTTTGTACTTCCTCTTCTGCCTGGGCGTCAACTTGTGCCAGACACCGGACGAGTCCATCATGTGCTCCTCCACGTCGTAGTACCTCTTCACGATGTTCCCCTCGGTCACCTCCCTTTTCACGTGTATCAAACCGGCATCGAGGAGGGTGTGGATATGATGGTGAACGGTTTGGACCGTTATCCCCATGTCCTCGGCCAGCTCGCTGATTGTCTTTTCCCCGTCAAAGAGAAGCGCCATTATCTGGAGTCTCGATGCGTTTGACAGCACTTTTATCTGATCTATGGTAGGTTTGAGTGTTTCCGGCATTCACACACCTTTAGATAACATCTTAACGGTACAAGCATATCGAAATATTTAAATATTACCCCCGTGCTACTATGATTAAGATGTCATCTAAACGATGTTCATCTATAATAACGTAAAGGTGGTGTATAAATGATAGGACGAAAAGTACGACCCTGGGAGATAAGGGGTATGGACCTCATCGAACAGAGACGTTTGATCGAGTGATGGTCACGAGTACCACCATACCCCTCAAAACCTTTTTACACTCATATCGTTCTCAGCACTCATAGGGCATATCACGGCTCGAAAAAGGGCTCATCCCTGTTTCTTCATCATCGAACGACAGATGGTCAGGACACACGGGATATTAAAATTACCCCCGACTACGACCCAAAAATATAATTCCTGCTTACACTTACTATGGAGCGATCAACATGCAGATACCCGCAGGGAAAACCATAAAGAGCGAATTCGGTGAAAAGGGAATACTCAAGAGCTACCTGAAGGAGGCTGAGGATAAATGCATAGAAGGTTACATCTCCACAAGTCTAACCAGGGGTGATACCAGATACCTGGGTATATTGCTATTCGAAAATGGCGAAGTCGTGGGTGCCGCCCACGCAGGTGAAAATAGACTTGCCGGAAGGAAGGCCATAAGGATGATAGCGGCGGATTCCATGGACCCCGATTGTCTGGTGAAGTTGCATTCCTTCACATTCAAGTCCTCCTCCGTGAATGTCAATACGATCCTTTCCGGAAAGAAAGATTGGAGGGTGGAAAAGGGGGTCAACATATCCCTTGAGATGGAAAGGGGCAGTAAAATTCTTGATAAAAAACCCGTTGATATCACGGAAAAGCGGGATGATACGAGCTATGAGGAGTTCCACATGGACGACCTGGAGCTGCCGGAATGGGTGCCGGAAACCGTTCTAACGACGGTCGAAGGAGGGGATATAGTCGACCGGGCGGAGAAAAGGGTAGAAAAGATAAGGGAGGCCAAGAGAAAAGAGGAGATAGACAGGCTACGTGAAGAGCTCCATGAGCAAGCGGTCGCCCTGAGGGAACAGAAGAGAATTGTGGATGAGAGAGAGGGACGATTGAAGGACAAGGAAGACGAACTGAAGGATAAAGCCGCGGAGGTAAAGAGGGAACTCCACGAAGTGCGAAAGATCTGGGCCGAGATGAGACGCGATAGTCAGAACATTGCCACGGCCAGCGACGAATTGGAGGCCAAGATATCCGAACAGATCCGCAGGGAAGAGGACCTGGTTGAAAGGGAGAACACCCTGAGAGCGAGACAGGATGAACTGGAGGAATGGGAATATAACATAAAAAATCGTTCAAAAAGCCTCGGTGTAATGGAGGAGGAGCTGAGCAACTGGAAAAAGGAACTCCAGGAGAAGGAGAAACGTATAGATGGTATGGAGAAGGAGCTCGAGGCACAGGAAGAGAAGGTGTACGGTATAGAACAGGGGATAGAGGATAGACTGGCAGCCCTGAATGAAAAGGAGGAAAGGTTGAGCGAAAGGGAGAAACAGCAACGAGAGGTACAGGACAGCATGGAGGTCACCAAGAGGGAGATGGCACTCCGGGAGGAAGAGCTCGACATGCGAGAGGAAACCGTTACCAACAGGGAAGAATCCCTTGCGGAAAAAACCGAGAAGGTGGACCTTTTGAAACAGGGCCTTAAATCCGACAAGGAATCCGTAAGGGAGATGAAGAAGGAAATAACCCACAGGAAAAGGGAATTGGACGGTAGGGAGAGTGCCCTCCGGGAAAAAGAGAAAGAGATTGAGTTGAAGGAAAAGAAGCTGGAGGAGATGAAAAAGGATATCGACCACAAAGAATTGGAACTTAAGCAGAATGAAATAGCACAGGCAAAGAAGGATGGTGTGCTAGATGACAAGGCGAACAAGATAGTGGCCGCCTATGACGATATAGACGAGCAGAGAAAGAGACTGGAGGAGGATGAAGAGGAATTGGAGCTGCTCAAGGAACGGCTGCTGCAGGCCGAGAAGGAACTGAACGCATATGAAGCCGAGATGGAGTCAGAGTACGAGACGAAAAGGGAAGAACTCCACCGGCTGGAGGATGAGTTGAAGGATATGAAGAGTTCTCTAAACGGTACAAAGGGCGCACTTTCAAGAAAGGAAAACAAACTGAATGACCGGGAAGAGGAGTTAGAGGAGAGATACAACGAACTCCAAAGGAAGGAAGAGGAGTTCGGGGAAAGGGAGACGGCATTGAAGGAAAATGAATCCGCCCTGGAGATATACAGGAAGGAGCTGGAACGGGATAACAGAAAACTGGAGGAAGAGAGGAAAAAGCTGGAGAAGGAGATGGATAAAAGGGAGATTGAACTGAAAAAGATCGAAGATGTTATTCAAGAGGAAAACTCTAAACTCGACCAGCGAGCCGGTGTGTTCAAAGACAAATTCCAGAAGCTCCAGGATGATAGGGATGAACTCGAAAGGAAGATGGAAGAGATAAAAGAGAGTGAGAAGGAACTGGAGGGCAAGCAGATGGAAGAATTCGATTCCCTAAGGAAGGCATTGGAAATGCAGGAAAAAGACCTTGAAAGGAGAGAGGAGTACCTGAAAAACAGGGAAGAGCAACTGGATGAACGTGAAAAACTCTTCGATAAGAAGCAAAGAACCCTCAGGGAGATACGGGAAGGTCTCGATAAGATATAGTTTTTCTACCCCATCAGGTAAACCATCACTCCCTTCTGGGCGTGCAACCTGTTCTCCGCCTGATCGAAGACCACCGAGTTGGGACTGTAGAGTACATCACTGGTTATCTCCACACCGTGGTGTGCGGGCAGGCAGTGTAGCACTATGACATCATCCTTGGCCAACCGTACCAGCTCACTGTTTATCTGGAATTCACAGAAATCCTTCATACGACGCTCTTCTTCGCCCTCGTCACCCATGGATATCCACACATCGGTGTAAAGCACATCTGCGTCCATAACTGCTGTTTTCGGATCGTTGGAAAGTGATATGGATGCACCGGTTCCCCTGGCAAGTTCAAGGGCTTTATGGTATATATCCATGTCCGGTTCGTAACCCTCGGGAGTGCACGCTACCATGTCCATGCCCACAACTGCGCAACCCAGTAGAAGTGAGTTGCACACGTTGTTCCCGTCGCCTATGTAGACCATCTTGAGTGAAAATGTGTTCTTGTGCTCCTTCACCGTCATGAGGTCCGCAAGGATCTGGCACGGATGCTCCACATCATCCAGACCGTTGATGACGGGAACGGTGGAATGTTTGGCAAGTTCCAGCATCATCTCATGCTTGAAGGCCCGATACATGATACCGTCCACATACCTGCTCAGCACCTTGGCGGTGTCCTCTATGGTCTCGCCCCTACCCAGCTGCATGTCCTTGGGGCTAAGGTACAGTCCATGGCCACCCAACTGGGTCATGCCTACCTCGAAGGATATCCGGGTGCGGGTGCTCGGCTTCTCGAATATCATCCCCAGGCTTTTACCTTCAAGGGCCGGATACGCCTCCGAATTCTTGGTTTTTTTCTTTATCTCTCCGGCCGTCCTCAATATGTCATGTATGTAGTCCTTTATGTCTAAGATCGATATCAGATGTTTTGTCATGATAATCAACTCATTACCGGTAGGTACCATCGGTTAGCCGAACCATCAGGTCGACGTAAAGTTCGCTTGTTTCCAGGGTCATATCCTCGGGGAGCGGCGGTATCGCAGGTTCGTCCTCACCCAGGCGTCTGGCTTCCATGAGGTCACGGTGATAGCCAATATCACGATAATACTGCCTCACGAATTCCTTGCTGTTCTCCACAAAATTGCTTTTTTCGTATTCGCTGATATCCCAGAACCGATCCTCATCCGCCGTTCCGAAGGTATCTATAAGCATGATCTCCCTGTTCTCGTCCATGGCGAATTCCTTTTTACCATCCACATGAAGAAGCCCGTTCTTCTCTATGGTGCGGTCCATCATCCTGTCTATATCCAGTACCATCTGTTTTATATTCTGGAACTCGTCATCCGTCAACCCGGATATATCCATGGCCTCTTCATAACCTATGGGCCTGTCGAATTCTTCTAGTTTGGTGGTCACCTCAAATAGAGGTTTGGGCAGTTTATCTCCGTAGTTTGGCTTCTCCGTGAAGCCTAACTCCTTGTAATCCATCTTCCCTTCCTTTATCCTATCGTGCATGGACCCTGCAACGTAATAACGGCAGATGAACTCCAGAGGTATGAGATAATTTGTGGTTTCGTTATGGATCTTGCTGTAATCGGAGATCACATCCACCTTCTTAACCTTCATGGTGTTTACATCGGTCATCTCCACGAAATGGGTTTTTCCCTTCAATTCGTCACTTATCTTGTTGAACCAGTAAGCGGATGTTTTACACAGACTTTCCCCCTTCCTGGGCACATCGGTGGGTATCACCTTGTCGAATACCGATATGTTATCAGTGAAGAAGAACATCAGATGTCCGTCCCCTATGTCAAAAACCTCTTTTACCTTGCCTTTCCTTATGAGCTTTTTCATGTGCCAGCACCTAATATCTCCCGAAGTCAGGTGGCGATGGTTATTTAAATTTACCTGTTTTTTCATGTCTAGAAGGTGAAAACCACGGAAAAAAAAGATATCATCACTTCGGGACCTGCCCGATTAATAGATTTACTATGAGATAAATAAGTTCCGTTGATTTTACCTTTGTTAATCATCTGCAATCATCTTCTCTATGATTTCTTTGGAGGTATATATTGTAACTCTATCTTGCTTAAGGAAGTCTTTGTCATCTGACCATATAGAACACTTGTAGGCAATAGCTAGGGCTAAAAATTCAGTATCCTTTTCGTCGATCACCCCCATTATTTCATAAGCTTCCTCTATATGTTTCTGGTAATAAATAGCGGGAACGATTATTACTTTAGTGAAAAGTTCGGATAAAAGATACTCATATGCTTCTTTTCTTCCTTTCAATTTGATCTTCTTTTTTATCAGTTTTTCGTATTTTTCAACTTCATAAATCACTAATTCCGGAACAAGAAAATCTATTTCTTCTACATCTATGATATTCCACACAACAGAATTTGGATTGATGAGAGATGAAATAAGTACATTCGTATCTACAACAATTCTTTTTTCCTTTCGTGCCATGCTTTTGATCTTGCCTTATCAAAGAGTTCGATATCTTTTTCAGAGAGTTCAAGCATTTCTATTGAAGTTTTTATTGACTTCATCCTCTGATTTTTCCTTGCGATCTCTCTCTCTAATTCAAAAATTGCTATTTTTTCCGGAAGTTCAGGAGGTATTTTTATCTTCACTTCGGTCATGTTATTAACAAGGTGCTTTCCGATATATAAATATTTGTTTTTTCTCTACCACATGTTTTCGTGCCCCTATTATTATCGTAATATGATGTAAAATAATAATTACTTACAACATATTACCGGATCATCAGCAATAAACTGTTGGTGTCACAGCGTAGTCGCCACAGTCATCTATAGTGATCCAGCTAGCACGTCTTATTACTTTTTTCACGGATCACCCAATATTTTCTCGAATGCCGTTTTCAAAGGGGGGGAGCTCCTTTGTAACGGTGTTCCAAACTCTTTTGGTGTCCGCTCCGAAATAAGCATGTATCAGTTTGTTTCTCATCCCAATTATATCTCACCAAGGTATCTCCAGATCTTTCTCTCTTACTTCATCTGGAATATTCCTAACTGCTTCACCGATTATCTCTATCTACCTGATAGTGGCATATATGGTTTATCATCTTCACAAAAAGCGTCATAGTCCATACCATCTACAAATTTCATACCTTTGTTCGCAGCATCGATCACATCCTGAATGTAATCACCGATTTTTCTTATGTGTATAGTTGAAGAGTGACTTTTTGTAAAAAAATGTCTTCAACCTATATAAGGAAAGCGGAACTTTAGTTCGAAAAGTTTCACTTTGCGCAATAGACAACCTCTTTCAGTATATACTTACCTATCCTAGGCTTAAGTGCAGACTCCTCCACAAGATCAACCTTCACCCCTAGAAGATCCCTGAGGTGGTTCTCGATCCCCACAAATTTCAATAAGCCCGGATCAGCCTCCTCCGCAAATTCAACAAGTATATCAAGGTCGCTCCCTTCACCGGACTCGCTCCGCACATATGAACCAAAGATTCCGATCTTCACAATTCCATATCTTCTCCTCAATTCATTTTCATGTTTCTTGAGGATGTTTGTAATCTCCGCGAGCTTTACCATTTTTACCTTTCATATAATTTAATAACGTTTTATACTAATTTTAACTTCTCCATCAAAAACAAGGTTGTAAATATTACCATACTCCGCCAATAGCGGGCGGACACGAATGACATCTGCATGAAGAACGCAAAGGGCCATGGGATATTACAATAGTTCGTCTGTTTTATAAAGATAGACTCACCCAGCGGGAGGAACAAAATCTCGCTGAACATTTGTGACCAGTGGGTACCTGTTCCCACATGTTTTCAAATCCCGCGATTCACTGAGCTGTTGCAAAGTGGACCCCAAAGAATGCTACCACATTCTCTGTGCCCATTGATTTTATTCGAAAATAAATGGACCCCTCGGAAGCAAAGCTTCCAATCCACCATTTTTCGCAGAAAAATGGACCAATAAGAAAATTTTCAATTTTCTAATAGCTCGTTTACACATGTAAACTCACTACACAGAATATTTACATATTCTCCTTGCCTAAGAAAAATGACCAAATTTTTCTTAGACC
>JAFDTY010000042.1 GCA_019594055.1 Candidatus Haladaptatiplasma halalkaliphilum
ATAATTCCTGTGATTTTTCCACCTTGATCACGAGGACTTCCTTTTCGTCAACCGATACCTTATCGGTGGAGATCTTTGGGGGAGGTATGATAGATTGAATGGAACTCGTGATGTATTCCATAGTACTTTTACTATCGATACCCCTTATCTCACCGCTGTCGGTGATACCCATTAATATATATCCGCCGTCAGCATTAGCTAGGGCAACTATCTCTTTATGAATATTATTACTTACATCACGTTTGAACTCGATCCTTTCCGATTCCCCTTTTCTGATCAAGGATAACAATTCGTTTAGATCCATGGTTTACCGTAAACTACTATAAAGATAAAAATTTTACGGTAAAGTTTTACTGTAAAGAAAATGGGTTTACAGTACTTTACAGTAGAATTCTAGAATTGGATTCCGGATCATTATGGCGGATCGAAATAATATATTATGCAAACTTGTGAAAATTCTGCACCGCCCCCATTGGATATTTATTTACCGGGTCTCTTTGTTGGGTGATGATGAAAGGTAAGATCGTCACTTACGAGTCGTCCATGGCAGGGGAGATAGCGGAGATGTTCAACAGGTTAAAGGAGTCGTCACCCTGGATGAGGAAGGGGGGTGGAAGGCAACCCCCTCTTCGTAGACCTACATTGGAAAAAGATGTACGCAGAGGAAGATGATTGATGAGTTAGATTCACATCCATATACACCGAAGTAAACATGATCTATAGCCATGTTGTATGCAGGTGAGAAATAGTGAATAGCTCCAAAGGAAATATATTCACAAAAAGATCAAAGTATTCATATCATTTCCCAGAACTATATTATAACACACGAAGAGTAACATACCGACCAGTATACTTTAAGGTTCAACAATATCTCTGAACCCCATGACTTCTTGAAGATCATCCAAGGTATAGAGTGATATGTTGTGGGAATCGTCCGCATGTTCCTTCAGATCGTCCGTGAAACCGGCCTTGGAGAACAAACGATAATCTTCGGTCCTGTCATCTTTTCTCCATCTAACTTTTTCAGCCTTTTTCTTCAGTGAGTTCAACAATTCGAAACCGACCTTTCCTTTGGACCATTTACATTCGCCCAGTAAGATTTGGCCTCTCCTTTCATTCAACCCCACTATGTCGATCTCCACGTCCCTATGCCACCATCGGCCTATCAGGGGATATGATCTATCCTGTTTACTTATCTTCCTTACGAATTCCAAGCATACATCTTCGAACTTAGGTCCCACGTATCGATCCAGTTCCACCATCACCTTATCCATAACAAATCCTTCAGGATCATCCTTAACATCGGCCATGTTCGGTACGATGAAATTGAACCAGAAGTCAAAATAATTATCTGATAATTCGTAGATACCTTTTCTTGAACGAGTGTTCCTCTCGGTAACAGGTAAGGAATGTTTCAACAATCTTATCCGTTCCAACTCACCCAAATATTTTGGGATGGATTGTTGAACAACAGATATCTGATCCGCTATCTGCTTCGGCGTATTGTATCCTTTCGCTACGGATTCCAGTATACTCATGTATCTGTGAGGTTTGGTAAATTCCTGTTTAAGAAGCATCCACGGCTCTTCATGTAATATCTCTTTATCGATACATATCTTTTGAATTATATTTTCAGGTAAAGAAAGATCCGGATCCACCATCTTCAGATAGAACGGGGTACCACCGAAAACCGCATAGAACTCGATGCTTTTCCGGATATTCTTTTTTTGTAAGATGTGCTGACTCAGTTCGAAATCGAAGGGTGCGATATCTATCTGCCCCGTTCTCCTGCCGTAAAGTGGACTATCACTGGCGAGAAGGGATTCCATCATGGATATTGATGAACCGCACAGTATCAAAAATATATTTCTCTCAGACAGGTATTCATCCACGAATAACTGAAACATGGAAGGTATGCTCTTGTCCTGTTCGATAAGGTACGGAAATTCATCTATCACCAATATCATCTTACCCTTAACGACCTTGGAGAAATATTCGAAAAGGTCATGCCAATCGTCTATCTTAGGCTCTATTTCACCGTACTTGTCATGTATCGAGTTCACCAATCTTCTCAACTGCACGGTACTTTCTTCCTGGGTAACCAGATGATATACGTGTTCTTTGTCATGTATGAAATGTTTTATCAATTCAGATTTTCCCACCCTTCTTCTTCCGTAGATGATCACGCATTCGAACTTGTCAGTACTGTACTTCTTTTCAAGGAAATCAAGTTCTTCCTTCCGATCTACGAATTCCTTCAAATCTAACATACTAAAGGGTAACATACCAATTAGTATTTATAATTATCGGGTTGTCGATCCTAAAGAGGGGCAAGGCAGTACAAAAAATCTCCCTAAACAATTAAAACAATTATTTCAATGTTGCTACCACCATCACCATCGATAAGAGAACAAAGGAGCGATCGGCGGACTATAAGTTGGGGGGCTGGACCTACGATGAGGTACTTCAGTCATTGAAGGATAACGTATCGCTTGAGGATGTAACCGTCGAACATCTAAGAAAACATTATCGTAGATCGGATGACTTCAAAGGTCTTTCAAATGAAGACTTCAAAAAACGATTGGAAACACGCCTCAACAAAGGATATTGATATCGTGCCGTCGACCAAATACACCGCTCTTATGGGCGAACGATTAGAAAAAGACCTTGACAACATCATCGAACGCCTCCTAAATATTTTAGATGAATACGAAAAAGTCCTTATCCGGTTTTTCGCCATGATACTCTTCGTACCTCGAAACTAAATTTTGATGTAAGTTCTCGTGGAACTTACCGTCCTTAGCATATAAGTCCCATCCTTTTAACTCACCGTCAACATCTCATTCTAAAGAAGGAGTCTTTCTGCGGATGTCACCTCTCTATTGAGACGGTAGAAGTATCTAAAAGATTGGTTAGAGAAGTCAGAAAAATATATTTTCAACCAAAGTATACTCATTACGATACAATCAAAAGGAAATGGAATAAATGAATAGATCCAAAAAGAGAAATGAGGGGTGAAATCACATATCACCTGATTTGCCATCTTATATCAACGAATTCATTCCACAACGATTCAATGCCACATGTATGATCGCGACAACTTATAACATGTGTCTGGATATCGCAAAAAAAAGAGGTAATACAGATTTGATAATCGATTGTAACAGGTTGATAGCCATGGCATATCCCAGGGGCATAAAAGGGCGTGATAAAGAAACAATGTTGAATACTCTCCCCGCCTATTCTGAAAGATTCAAAGTGAATCTTAACAGGGAGCTTGGAAGAAAAAATTACATACTTTTTGAAGATCGGATTGATACGAAATTCGAAGCGATAGATCCACAAATAAATCACGAACACCGATCTATACCGACAATAGGTCTCAACAAGGGAAAATTCTTCAAATATGTGTACGGGGTACATTCGGAATTAGGTTCGGAAGACATTGGTTTTGGACACTCGGTGAATGTATTAGCTGTAGAGAATGAAAAGGTCATCATTTTCGATCCTTTCTATAACATAATGGAAAGAAAGAGTATCGATTTTGGAAGAGTAGAAGGTTTAAAATATAATGCCCTCCGTGGAGTATATGAGATCTCTAGGAATCTAATAGAAGACTGGTGGAACACCGCGCAAGAAAGAAGATGGGTCTGGGTTCTGGAGTCCAAGGATGCAAACCAACAAACCTTAGACCTATATGATAATGAAGAGGCGAAAAATTATGGCCTTAGGAAAGCAGAAAGAGGTATTTGAATACACCGACACCGGATTGAATCACATGGAAAATCATATCCGGAGAGTGGTAACTCCAGCTTTGAATCTGGAAAAATATGAAGAAAATGAAGAAGAGTTAATCTTGAAATTGTCTTATACGTACAACAACTTCGTTAAAACGAACGAACAATTAGAGTTGAAGTACATAACACTAAGAGATATACTTGATCTATACGCGGATATAATCGAAGAAGGTGGGAAAAAGAAATTACTTATCCAATATCCTGAAAGAGAGGTCGTTATAACCAAATTTCTCAAAAAGAGACGTGCACATATCAAAACCATGGAGGAAATCCTTGCCGAAGAAGGCGCATCAAAGTTCATTAGGGTTCCGAAGATAGAAGAAAATTTGAACCCGTTCAAAGAAATTTTTAACCTATTGGAGCTGGAAGGGAGTTTAAAGAAGAAGGACTGGGACACTTGGAACAAAAGAAGAGAACGGGCGAGATTATACCTTAACCTTCTAAACGATTATGAGTACATCTCCCTGGAAGGTGACCTGATATGCAAAGGAGAGAAGTGGAAGATAATCTATGACCGCGAGTTCGATGACATAGATAATGTTGAGGTTGAAAAGATCCTTTCTCAGTTTTTCAAAGAAACTTACAACATCCTTTCTACAAACCGTTATAATTTAACCTTGATCAAGCCCTATCTGAACATCGGGAACGCATGTTATTACACCAGTGTGATCGATGATGAGATACAAAAGCAGGATTCCAAAAGCATAAAAGATATCCATGACACATTGTTCGATAAGAGCAAAACACTGACGAAGATCCAAGCATATCTTATGGAGTTGGCCAGATATGGTATAATTGAAAGAGACGGCCCATATTTTTCACCATCCAAAGACATATTTGACGGTTTTCGTTCAAGCCAAAGAAGACTCTCTTGTTTCATTCAATGAGTGATTCTGAGAAACGACAATAGTTTTTCCCGGTCTCAAAATCGGAGGTATGCCCGGACTTTTTGTATGTCCCCGGACCCCAATTACCGGTACACAATCCGTACTGAAGGCAGGGATATGTTCGCTACACAAGTTTTATATATGATAGTCACACTAGTAATAGATATGGGATATATGGCATCCAAAATCGTCAATTTCATCATAGTCCTGTGCTTGATTTTAGCAATATTTGTAGCATTCCATAGTACAACCTCCGAGAGGCCGGATGGTATGACCTCCGAGAGGCCGGATGGCCATTTAAAATTTGAAACCGTTGACAGTAATGAAGACTCAATTTTTCGTTTAGGCGAAGAAACATACGTATTCAGGCGATATGATGAATGGCATTATTTTTGGAGGTCGTTCAAGGGAGAAGATTCTCCTGTACCGCCCCTCTCTGAAGGGAAAGAGATGATCATCGTCGCAACCACCGGTTTGAAACCTTCAAGCGGGTGGACCGTAGCAGTAACGGCCATCGTTGAAAACGAAGACCACATAGAGGTTTTCATATCGGATATACCTCCGCAAGAAGAACTGGTACTGGATGTGATTACATCCCCATATCAGATCGTGCGGACCGAATATTCGGAAAAGGAAGTAATTTTTACCGTGATGAGATCGGAGAAGAACCCCTGATCATAAACGACAGACATATACACCCGCCGTTAGCCTAAGTCACCAGGAGCACACTGGCGGGTGATCTGGTGTCTAAACATTTACCAATTAATGTGTAACCCGATAAAGTTGATGAACACCTTCTCAACAGCCAATCCCAAAGTGATATTTATCAGAAATACGATTATAATTTCCATAGATGACATGTCGTCACCTCTGTTTTTTCGGCTTCTTTCATATGGCGCATCTTATACATTCAAACATACCTATATTGTTGTAGATATATAAACGTGAATCGGTAAAGTATATATACCCCCTAATTTTAAGCCGATTTTTCCGTTTCGGAATACATCTTCTGCAATTCCATTTCAATGTTGCCAAATAGTTTATTTTGTACGGTATTCCCAATCTGCAGAACAATTCCCGCAAACTCATAGGGTCTTCTCGTACACGCCATTCAAGTTCAATGTGTTTATCACGGCTAAACATTGCCTGTGGGTAAAATCGTCGCGGGCGGCCTGTTCCCGGGGGTTCCACACGAGGTAAGTCACATCCCACTATACCCTCTCACCTCATCACCGACAATGACACTCCCGTAAGTTCATATCCCGAGGTCTTCGAGGGACCATTCCTTTGAAAAGTCGATCTCGTAAGCCGGTATGGAATCGGCGATCCTACCAATGGTGTCGTGGATGACCTTGGATTGCCCTTCCGCTATGTAGTCCGCCAGTTCCTCCTCGATGGCGTCCTTCAAGGCCCTTTCCACCTCATCGTCCCATCGGAACCTTCCGTAATCCACGGCCCTTTTCCAATCCCAGTATCTCGGTAATAAGTCCGGCTCATCCCACTTCGCATCGGTGTAAAAAGTGACCGCCTGGACCAGTTTCATCTTATCCACGTTGGATACATAGTCCTTTCTGAGGAACTCTATGAGGATGGCTGCCGCCTTTTTCTGATCTGCGTAAAAAGCAGGCTCCAGTATACCGGAAGCCCAGATGGATTCGTCATCCTCGACGGCCTGCTCGAGTATCTCTTTGAACCGAAAATCGGGGTGGTCGAAACCCCATCCGCATACGAAGGATTCCTCCCATTCCGTATCGGGTGCTTCATGAAACTTTACCATATATTCCAAAGCCTCGACGGGTATACCTTCGACGCCCTCCTTATGTCTGGTCAATATGACCATCCTGCTGATCGCGTTCAATATGGTCGAGCAGTCGATGACTTCTTCATTGTCCGGATCGTACACCTTGATCAAATCCAGAAGGAAGGGCCAACCCTCTTCCAGAGCGAATTTGAAAATGAGGTTGGAGAGTCTTTCGGATACCTTTGATTCTATCTTTATGTAGAGAGTTCCATCCGGATCCAAAAATAACGAATTGTTAAGCATATCCTGGTACTCCGCCATGATCTCATAGAGCTCGTACTTGGTTACGACTCCGTTGAGTTTATTGGAGATAACGATACCCGAATTTCTAACATTATCGGCAAAAATTTTCGCCAGTTCTATCTCTTCCCTCATGGATTCCACCTCCCCACTTCTATTCACCCAGCAGGTATGACATACATAGACCTTCTCTATCTTGTGGCTGGTGGTGGGTTTTCCGCATATGTCACATTTGGGCATATTTGAGGTATGGAACAACATGTAATAAACTCTTCGTGTATCGGTCAGTGTCGAACAACCAGCCCTGATACCGGACCATAGGCAAGCACACAACTCATCATCGATTTTACAAGATACCCGGACTCTTCGGGATCTTTGACAACACCGTCCACATCTTTGGTTGCAGACTTCAATCCTCTGATGCTCATGGCACCTCCGCCAAGCATGATAAAGTCATAGCATATTTTATTACGTTAACAAACCGACCATTTCTCCGCCCTATCCAAACTACCGATGGTCTCTATCCATGGGTCTGCCGCACGAGAATTCCTCTCCCTCGGGACAGGGTCCCCGGAGGCAAGGCGCACCGGCGTCCTCGAATATGATGGGATTGAAAAGGAGGACGATTAAAGTGAAGCGTAATAATTACAGAATAACACAAAATCAGAATGGCACCAAAAGATTAATAAATAATAACAATTATCATTAACATATGGCAACAAAAAGCATTTCCATAAGCGTTCCAAGAGTGATGAAAAGCGAGATAGAAGCACTCGTAGAATCAGGAGAATACAGTTCCCGGAGTGATGTGATACGCGATGCTTTCAGGACCTTTATGAGGATGAATCCCGAGAAGAAGATCAATGCGGCGGTGGAGTTATACAAAAAAGAGAAGGTTTCACTGACAAGAGCAGCCGAGATAGCCGACATGGATATCGAAAGCTTTAAACAGGAATTGAAAGACAGAGGATTGATTGTAAGAACATATTACAACGAGGAATAAAGGGATGTTTTATCTTGAATAACATACTAGTTCTCGATACCGATGCAGCATCAGTTATAGCCAAAGCGGAGATCGTTGATGAACTCCTTAAACTGTACTCCGAAGTTAAGATCGTAATAACACCAAAGGTACAAAACGAACTCGAAGTACCTTTAGAATACGGATACGAATTCCCTGAACGAATACTCAGTAGAATAGATACAGTTACCCTTTCAAAAAGTGAAAAAGATCTATACTGGGGTTGGCTCGATAATCTTATGATAGGCAAGGGTGAATTGGAATCCATCGCTGTAGCGAAAATACGGAAAGGAACTTTTTTCACTATGGATAGAACCGCTGCAAGGTTCGCCAAGAGTAAATCGGTAGATATCGTAGCATTCGACAAGGTAATGAAAGAGATGTTGAAAAAAAATATCATGGATAGAAAAGAAGCAGAAAAAGCGATAACGAAAATCGAAGAAAGAGATAATCGAATAATCGATGCAGACAGAATTTTTGTGACCTACGAGTGAGTGCTCCCCCAAGGCTAAAGCCATCGGGGGAGCACTCACTACGTTAACATACCGACCATTCCTCCGTCCTATCCAAACTACCGATGGTCTCTATCCATGGGTCTGCCGCACGAGAATTCATCTCCCTCGGGACAGGGTCCCCGGAGGCAAGGCGCACCGGCGTCCTCGAATATGATGGGGGAGACCTCCTTGCACAGCTCCAGCATCCTTCCGGCCATCTCACGTATCTCCCACTGGGCCCTTCGACAGCATCTGAGGGAGAAAAAATGCCACAGCTCCCGGGCGTTCATGGTAACTATTATATTCGTTTTCGTTGCATTGGGGAGAACGTATCTCGCATCCTCCAGGGGGATGTCCTTCTTCAGGTCGATATATACCTCTCGAACCTTTTTCATGAATTCGTGGTATATCTTGGCACAGTGCTCGTTATCCAGGACGGAATAGGGTATCACCGGGTCGAATCCGTCGATATCCACATACCTCTGGCTCTGCTGACTGTAGGAGGCCACACGATGTCTCACCAGCTGATGGGTCAGGGCCCTGGAAACCCCTTTTACGGCAAAGGTGAATGACGAATGTTCGATGACGCTGTGATGGCCGCTCTCCTTTATCTTCTTCAGTATCTCCCCCACAAGGTCCGTATCCATCCTTTCCTTGTGTGGCACATCCTCGCTGTAGCAGGTAAGGGCCGCGTGGGCGGCCGCCCTGTCGGGATCCGGTGTATGGTTTATCAACTCTACTTTCATGCTGTTCACCTAGAACAAACCCGTTATCCTCCCGTCCTCGTCTATGTCTATATCCATGGCCGCGGGCCTTCTCGGCAGTCCGGGCATGGTGGTTATGTCTCCGGCCATTGGTATGATGAATCCGGCACCCGCGCTCACCCTTACCTCGTGGATCTTTATCTTGAAGCCCACGGGTCTGCCCAGAAGCTTTGCATCATCCGACAATGAGTACTGGGTTTTCACCATGCACACAGGGAGTTCATGGAGTCCGATGGTTTCTATCACACGAAGATCCTTTTCGGCCTGGGGTGTGTACACCACATTCTTAGCGCCGTATATCTTGGTGGCTATATCGTTTATCTTCTCCTTCGGTTTCTCCTCGAGTGCATACAGCGGGCAGAACCTTCCGGATGAGCGGGAGCACTCTTCGACCACCTTTTGCGCCAACTCAACCCCGCCTTCGCCCCCCTTCCCGAAAACCTCGACCACGGCCGAAGGTATCTCTATACTGTCGCATAACTTGACCAGGTAATCTATCTCCTCATGGGTATCCGAGGGGAACCTGTTTATGGCTACCACCGCGGGAAGACCGAACATCTGTACGTTCTCCAGGTGTTTCGAAAGGTTGGCGAGGCCCTTTTTCATGGCGGGTATGTTCCTCTCCTTCAGATCCCTGTTGGATACGCCACCCTGTCTTTTCAGGGCTCTTACCGTGACCACCATCACCACCACATCCGGTTTCAAACCGCTCTGTCTGCAGACGATATTGAAGAATTTTTCGGCACCAAGGTCCGAGCCGAATCCCGCTTCCGTTACGAAATAATCGGAAAGTGCCATGCCTATCTTCGTGGACAGGATACTGCTGGTACCGTGGGCGATGTTGGCGAAGGGACCGCCGTGCACGAAGGCGGGTACGCCCTCGATGGTCTGCACAAGATTGGGTTTTAAGGCGTGTTTTAGCAGTGACGCCATGGCACCTATACCGCCTATATCAGTGGAATACAACGGTTCTCCGGTATGGGTGTAACCCACCAGTACACGTGATAACTTTTCCTTCAACTCGGTAAGGCCGTTGGCCAAACACATTATGGCCATGACCTCCGACGAAGCGGTGATACCGAAGGAATTTTCGTTGGGTACGCCGTGGCTTTTGCCTCCGAGACCGACCACCGTATTCCTCAGGGCCCGGTCGTTCATATCCATCACCCGGGGCCAGAGTATCTTGCGGGTATCTATGTTGAGCCGGTTACCCCTGTGCATGTGGTTGTTTATCATGGCTGACAGCAGATTATGTGCTATACCGACGGCGTGCATATCACCGGTAAAATGAAGGTTTATGTCCTCCATGGGCAGTACCTGTGAATAGCCACCGCCTGCGGCACCGCCCTTGATACCCATGGTGGGCCCTATGGACGGTTCGCGTATACCCAGGGTCGCCTTCTTGCCCAGCTTGCACAACGCCTGTGTCAGTCCGATGGTCACCGTGGTCTTACCCTCACCTCCTCGGGTGGGTGTCATGGCGGTGACCAGTATGAGTTTTCCTCCTTTTTTACCTCTGTATCTCCTGACGGATTCCAGTGTAAGTTTCGACTTGTTGGCACCCCACAGTTCGATCTCATCCGGTGCAAGGCCGAGTTTGGCGGCCAACTCCGTCATGGGTTCAAGTCTCGCTTCCTGGGCTATATCAACATCCGATATCATATCGAACTACAATAAGGTTGCAGGTTAAAATGCTTATCCTTGGAAATTACGCCTATCATCCATAGTAAAGCTTATCAAACAGTTATCGTTTTGAGTTGAATTGGTGTTATAATTGCCAAAACATGCACTTATAAGTGTGTACGACAAGACAGGGATAAGCGACTTCGCGCAGGCTCTCGTTAAAGAGGATTTTCGGATAATCTCATCCGGGGGCACCGCAAAGAAGCTGGAAGAAGAAGGTATACCGACGGATACGGTGGACAGCGTAACCAGGTTCCCGGAGATACTGGGTGGGCGTGTAAAAACTTTACACCCCAAGATCCACGGGGGAATACTGTACCGCAGGGATGAGGACTTAAACGACCTTAAGACACATTCTCTACCATCCATAGATATGGTCGCCGTAAATCTCTATCCGTTCCAAAAGGTGGTACGGGGTGATCATACGTTGGATGATGCCATAGAGAACATCGACATAGGGGGCGTAGCACTCCTTAGGGCGGCGGCAAAGAACCACAGGCACGTTACGGTCATATGCAACCCGGAAAGATACGGGCAGGTTACCGGGGAATTGAGGGGAAAGGGGGTGGTAAGCGAAGAACTCCGTGAAAAACTTGCCATGGAGGCCTTCATGCACACCGCTGCGTACGATACCGAGATATACCGGTATCTGAACGGTAGATTCACGGACGACGAGTATCCCCAAGGATACTTCGCCTTCGGCACCAAGGTACAGGACCTACGCTACGGCGAGAACCCTAACCAGAGCGCCGCCTTTTATCGTACGGAATTTACCGACGAGAGCTCGGTGATCAAGGCGAAGAAACTACACGGCAAGACCTTATCGTACAACAACATACTCGACCTGGACGCAGCCATAGACATAGCCAAGGAGTTCAGCCAACCCACCGTAGTGGGTATAAAGCATACCAACCCTTCGGGTATAGGCTCCCATGACGACCTCCCGGAAGCATACAGGATGGCCTACGAGTGCGATCCCATCTCCATATTCGGAGGTGTAGTGGCGGTGAACAGAAAGGTGACCGAAGAACTTGCGGAAGAGATGAACAAGATATTTTTGGAAGCTGTGATCGCACCTGGCTACCATGAAGGAGCGGTGGAGGTACTGAAGAAAAAGAAGAACCTCCGGGTGATGGACCTGGGCGGATGGAACACGGAACCGGAAGGTGTGGTTTACGCAAAGGTGGCCGAAGGACTTCTGGTGCAGGGAAGGAACACCAAGAAACTAGATATGGACAAAGTCGAGGTGGCCAGTGAAAGAACTCCCACATCCGAAGAACTTGCAGCCATGGAGTACGCATGGAAGGCGGTCAAACACGTCAAATCCAACGCCATCGTATTCGCCAGAAAGGACCACACCGTGGGTATAGGCGCAGGGCAGATGAGCAGGGTGGACTCGGTGAAGATAGCGCATATGAAAGCCCGAAGCGATACCACCGGGTGTGCCATGGCCTCCGATGCATTCTTCCCCTTCAGGGACGCCGTGGATGCCGCCGCCGAGGCAGGTATAACCGCCGTTATACAACCGGGCGGCTCCATACGTGACCGGGAAGTGATCGACGCGGTGAACGAACACGGTATGTGCATGGTGTTCACGGGTTACAGGGTGTTCAAGCATTGAAGGAAGAACTCGGTAAACCGGAAGATTATCTATACTCTCTGAACCGCAAGGGAGTCAAACTCGGCCTTGACAAGATACTAAAATTTCTTTCCAACTTCGGTGACCCCCAGTACGACTTCGATACGGTGCTCATAGCCGGTACCAACGGCAAGGGCTCCGTGACCACAATGCTCAGTGATATACTATCGAAAAGCGGTTACAGAACCGGTAAATACATATCGCCACACCTGCACCTATTCGAAGAGCGTATCAGCATAGACGGTGTTAACATAGGTGAGGATGAATTGTGGGACCTCATATATGAGGTAAAACCGGTACTGGAGGATATCGAAAGGCACAGACCTGAAGAGAGGCCCAGTTTCTTCGAGGTCCTCACCGCCATAGCCTACCTGTACTTCTCCCGTAAAAAGGTGGATATAGCCGTCATGGAGGTGGGCATGGGCGGACGGCTCGATGCCACCAACGTATCGGACCATTTCATGTCCGCGGTGACCACCATAGGCATGGACCACATGAAATATCTGGGGAACACGAAGATGGAGATCGCATTCGAGAAGGCCGGGGTGATACGCAAAGGTAATCACTTCGTTACAGGTGTGAAAGATAGAGATATCAGCGGATATCTGGAGCAGGTGTGCAATGAGAGGGGTGCCAACTATCATCACGCTCTTGAAAGGGAGTACGAGATACTATTCGACCCCCTGCGGTTGAAGACGCCCGAGTACGGCGATTTCAGGGTTCCTGGTATGGCACGGTGGCAGGCGGAGAACGCCCTTGTTACCCTGGGGCTATACGAGGGAATGAGAGAAATGGGTTATAGGGTCAACGAGCATATCATGAAGACCGCTATGGAAGCCACCGTACTCAGGGGCAGGATGGAGTTGGTGGGACATAAACCGAAGGTGATGTTCGATTCCGCACACAATCCCCCGGGTATGGAGGCCCTGGTGGAGGGGCTGAAGGGCATACCATGCCGACGCTTGCTACTGGTCATGGGTGTCCTGGATGACAAGGCCTATCGCGAGATGGTGGAGACCATAGGACCCTTGTGTCACAGGGTCTTCACCGCCGAACCCGTGAGTGACAGGAAACTCGATCCGGAAGTGTTGGCAAACGAGTTCAACAAGTACTGCCCGGCGGCTTCTTTCTCCCATGGATACGACGCATTGGAAGCTGCGAAAAGTGAGTGGAAAGAGGGAGACCTGATACTGGTGACCGGCTCAATATATCTTCTTGGCGATATTCTGAAAAGATACGGGGGATGTGATATGGATGGCTGACCATACGGACTATCCTTGGTTGATGGAAAGGTTGAGGGGTGTGATCGGGACCGGGGCTTTTCCGGGTAAGAATCCCAAGAGCGACGAACTACCCAAGCGCGATCCCTTCCAGGTACTCATATCCACCATACTCTCACAACGTACCAAGGATGCGAACACCCATAAAGCATCGGTGAGGTTGTTCCATAGGTACGATACCCCTGAAAAACTGGCGGAGGCACCCGTCCACGAAGTCAAAGAACTCATACGACCGGCCGGATTCTACAACGTCAAGTCGTCCTACATAATAAACGTGGCCAGGGAGATAACCGACAGGTACGGCGGTGAGGTACCCGGAGATATGGACGAACTCCTGTCTCTCCCGGGTGTGGGCAGGAAGACCGCCAACTGCGTACTGGTCTACGGTTTCAATCAGCCAGCCATACCCGTGGACACCCATGTACACCGTATCAGTAACAGGCTGGGCTTGGTGGATACCAGTGAACCGGATGATACCGAGATGGTGCTGGCAGACCACATGCCCCGGGAATACTGGATAGAGATAAATCGTTTGATGGTGGAGTTCGGAAAGCGCATATGCAGACCGCGTAACCCCCTCTGCGGCGGATGCGTACTGAGGGATAGATGCAGATACTACAAAGAGGTGTATGTATATGAAGATAGATAGAATCGAGATAATACCGATAGCGATCGATAGAAACGAGGTTTTCCGGATCGCCACAGGTTCCGAACTAACATCGGAAAATGTGTTGGTCGAAGTGAAAAGCGGTGTACACGAAGGATGGGGAAATGGTGCACCCAACAGCGTGACAAAGGAGACCACGGAGTCCATGCTCAGCGCTTTAACGAGGATGCAAACACACTTGAACGATAAGGACCTCGAGGTCGAAAATATCTGGGAAGAACTATCCGCATCCTACCCGAAAGACCCCTCGGCTTTGGCCGCCCTGGACATGGCTATATGGGATCTGCGGGGTAAAGAAGAGGATAAAAGTGTTTACCAACTTCTCGGAGGTAGAAGTGGAAGTGTTCTCACGGATAGAACCATCGGGATAATGTCTTATGAAGAGACTATCGAACACGCACGGGACTACATGGAACAGGGCTTCAAGGCCTTGAAGATCAAGATAGGTCTAGAGCTTATGGAGGACATACGGCGAGTTGAAGCTGTCAGGGATACCGTAGGACCGGATATACCACTTTGGGTGGATGCAAACCAGGGTTATAGTGTTCAAGAAGCTTTGACTCTGTGTAACAAGCTTGTGGAATTCGATATCGAATTCATCGAGCAGCCGGTTAAAGAAGATGACCTTACCGGACTGAAGCATGTGACTTCGGAGAGTGAAATACCAATCATGGCGGATGAGGCGGTCAAGGACCATTCCATGGCGGAGAGGATAATCACCGAAGAACTCGCGGATATGATCAACATAAAGCTGATGAAGTGTGGTGGGATCACCGGCGGTATGAAGATCGCGGAAGTTATCGACACCTACGGTGTTGAAGCCATGGTGGGCTGCATGGGCGAAGATATGCTGGCCATAGCCGCAGGTGTCCATGTGTGTCTTTCAAGTGATAACATTCGGTATGCGGACCTTGACAGTCACTTCATGCTATCGGATTCGGTTTCAACCGGGCTGGAGTTCAGGGAAGGCAGACTGTGGTTAACGGAAGGAAAAGGACTGGGAATACGTATGTGGAGAGAGAAGATAGAGAGATACCGTATGGACTTGGAGGCCGCGCGATGATAATAGAATCTTCGTCGAGATTGCATTTTGGTATAATCGATATCAGTCGGGAGTTCTCCAGGCAGTACGGTGCCCTGGGCGTGATGATAAAGGGCGGCTTCCGCATAGAGATAACACCCGTGAGTGACGGGTTGATCGTGGAGGGCGATGAACATGTTGTCAGGGAGGTGAAAGCAGTCCATCAGCGTCTGGATTCCCGGTACGGACTGGAGCGCGGTTATCGCATAAAGGTGCTGCGGCAGGTACCACGGCATATCGGTCTCGGTTCCACCACCCAGCTCCACATGGGGATAAGCATGGGTATACTCACAGCGGAGGGGCATCAGGTAAGGTCCGGTGAGATCGCATCTGTGGTGGGCAGGAGCCGTTACTCTGCCATAGGCACCCACGGGTTCCAGCACGGAGGCTTCATACTCGAGGGCGGTAAGTGCGGGGCGGATGACATACCGCCCATGACGGCAAGATACGATACACCGGAAGATTGGCGTTTCGTGATCGTTTGTCCCGAGGACATCAAAGGTTACGACGAGGTGCAGGAAAAACCGATACTGAAGCGGATGAAGGTGGATGTTGATATCGCCAGGGGGATCTCCCATCACATAGTGATGGGGATACTCCCGGCAATAAGCACCGGTGATATCGCGAACTTCGGCCTTCACCTTCACCGTCTACAGCGTCTTGTTGGCGAGTCTTTCTTGCCGTATCAGGGAGGCATCTTCCACCCGGTCATAGAGGATATTATCCACGAGTTGAACGATATAACCTACGGTGCGGGACAGAGCTCATGGGGTCCCACGGCCTACGGTCTCACCCATATGGACAGGGCTGACGATGTTAGGGGACATATCGTCGACTGGCTTTCCGAGAAGGGTTTGGATGCCCACGTGTGGGTCGCCGAGCCCGACAACAGGGGGTTCAGGTTCATCGAAGGATGATTTTGGGTAGAAAACGTCTGGAGCGCATAAACGAAAAATTATAATACCGACATGACTTGACGGGGGTCATGAAACTAAATAGTACATTGGTGATGTTATTTGCAGCCTTGCTTTTGGCGAATATAGTCAGTGGGACGTTCGTCACGGCGGAAACAGAATGGGTGATATCCGATCACGAAATTCCAATTGGGTTGGACCACGGATTCAGGGATCTCACGCCCCGGGCCCCCATAAGTATCAACGGTAATGCGGACTTCGCCACACAGGCGGGTAACGAAGGATGGCCCGGGGACGGGACCGAAGGGAACCCGTACATCATAGAGGGTTACAATATCAGCGCGTCGGCATCCCACGGTATACATATACAATACACAACAGTGCACTTCATAATACGGAATACCAGGGTACAGGATGGGTGGTCTAACACCAACGACGGTATCCGGTTCAACAGGGTTCATCACGGTATGATCGAGAATTGCACGCTTTACAATAACAACAGAGGTGTAAGGCTCGATGAATCGAGCAAGAACACGATACAGGAAAACACGGTGGAACAGAGCCGGCTTGAGGCAATGTATCTCCACTTCAATTCCAATGAAAATACGGTACGAAATAATTCATTATCAAGTAGTCGATACAGCGATGGTTGGTGCATGGTGATCGAAAGGTCCTATAACAACAACATAGTAGGGAACCACGTATTCAATAATGGGGTAGGAATATATTTAATTTTATCTGATTATAATATGATTTCCCACAATACATGCGACTTGAATGATTACGTAGGCATCGCCCTTTTTAAGGCGGATCACAATATCATCCATGGTAATACCTTGTCATTTAACATGAGGGGTATCGGAGTATATCAAGATTCGGAGTATAATATCA
>JAFDTY010000073.1 GCA_019594055.1 Candidatus Haladaptatiplasma halalkaliphilum
CAGCATATTAAAGAAGGAATTCGACCATACCGAGGACCTGAGGACACCCGGTGATAGTTAAAATGTACCTTCCCAGCGGGTATACGAATCGTTCTCGATCCCCATGAGGTCCAAGGTTTTACCCACTATGAAATCCACAAGCTGCTCCACGGTTTCCGGTTTTCCGTAAAAGGCGGGAGAGGCGGGCACTATCAGGCATCCGTCCCGGGACAGTCTTGCCATGTTCTCAAGGTGTATAGTGGACAGAGGAGTTTCCCTGGGAACCATTAGCAACCCCCTACGTTCCTTCAGCATGACCCCGGCAGCCCTTGTTATTAGGTTATCGGCGGTACCCGCAGCTACCTGGGAAAGGGTTGACATGGAACACGGCACGATGAGCATGAATTCATACAGTGAACTGCCCGACGAGGGCGGGGCACCAAGATCCCGGGATTCATAGGTTTTCCGTGCATAACTATCCAAAACCGAAGGTTCTATGTCCAGCTCACCTTTCAGTAGCTCCTTGCCCGAATCGGATATGACAAGATCGACGGTGATGTCCTCTCTTTCGGACAGTTCCTTCAGTAACCTTACACCGTAGATCACTCCCGAAGCCCCGGTCATGGCAAGTAAGACCTTCATATCCATGCATACATAGACGGATATAAACATCTTACGGCTACATGTCTAACTGCATATCTTCATAAAGCCGTGAGGCCCTACCGCACAGCATGATCATGACCAATGCTGCCATATCCGCCGAAAGTATTACCAGTAGAAGGCCCAGCACATGGTCGGTTACAAGGAACGCAAGAGGTATCAAAATGAATACTGCTCCTATTATCAGGCACATCATCAACACGATATACATGGTCATAACATCCGGCGCACCGTCGGTGCCCTGGTCAAAATTCGGAAACCGTGCCGCAGCCCATATACCGATACCTGAGGATAGGAATATCAGGATGACGGATGAGAAAACCACGAATACCAGATACGAAAGGGGGTAGCCCAGCAAGATCATCAAGGGTGTGGCTATGAATATGGGTATCACCGGGGAGAATATCAGCAGGCTGAGCAACTTGCCGTAGACGATATCCATGGAAGCCACAGGCAGGGTCTTGATGGCCCACATCCTCTTTCCCTCACGACCGAACAATGTCAGGGCGGGTATCTGTATCTGCAGTGATACAGCAAGAAAAACGCTCATGCCTATGAATATCGGATAGAAATATTCCTCGAGACCCAGACCCAGGTCCGGTTCCGGCCCCAGCTGATAGTACAAGATGACCAATCCCACGGAAATAAAAGCTGATATGCCCAGTACGGAGGTGGTCTCCTTTCTTCTCCACCGCTCGAGCATCTCTTTTTCCGCCATACGGCAAAAGGGCTTTTTCGAACATCTTCTGAAGTATTTGATGGGTCTGAAAGATTTTGCGGTAAAGGTCTTCGACCCTGATATACTATTTATCCATGCATCCAGGAACATATTCGACGGTGACAGGTACACAAGCAGCGATAACACGATCATGCATACCAGGAACAGAGAAACCAACCGATAGTCAGTGTTAGCGTGAGTTATCAACCATATCAACAATATGTTCTGCGCATAGATGCCCATGGATACGTACTTGGGAAATTTTTTCTGTATATTGGATAGTGTGACCATGTTGAATCCTATGAGTAGTGCCGCAATGACCAGGAGGTACAGGTGCAGAAAGAAGTACCCGTCTATGTAAAAGTCTACCCTCAGCAAGTGATACAGACCGGCTACCAGTGAAACTGATATGGCCAAAAGTAACAGATTATACCACAAAATCTTCAGAAAAAACATACCGCGTATGTCGCTCACCTTCACGGGAGATGTGAACAGATGCTTCAAACTGTTGTTCCTGTAGCAACCGTCCATGGTCTCGGAGGAGGCCTTCCCCATGAAGAAAAAGAATATTACGAATAGTATATCACCCCTCTCTATGAGTAAAAATTCCATCTCGAGGGTGGAAACATACTCGGCCACCATCAGTACCGCCGAGAATCCCACCATGAGCAGTATGATGAACCATGCGGTCATCACCGGATGTCTAAGGATACGTTCGCTCGTTGTCCGGTAGGAACCCAGCACCACCTTGGAAAACATGATCAGGGACTTATCGTACCCCATCGACTACCTCCACAAAGGCATCTTCCAGATTTTCTGTCCCGGTCATGGAAAGAAGATCATCCACCGATCCTTCCGTGATCAATATCCCGTTATGGATGATACCCACCATGTCCGATATGTCCGCCGCAATGGACGTTATGTGGGTCGACATGAGTACCGCTCTACCCTCTTGGGCCAGCTTTTTCAACCTGCGTTTTATGTACCTGGTGTACCTGGGGTCGAGGCCACTGGTGGGCTCATCCAGTATGAGGTTAGGCGACCCGTGTATGATAGCGTTGGCGAACAGTATCTTCTGTTTCATACCCTTTGAATATGCGGCCATCTCCATATCCAGGAATCCCGTTATCTCCAGTTCATGTGCCAGTTTCTCTATCTTCCGGTTGAGTAGAGACTCGTCCATATCCCGTACGGTACCCATTAAATCCAAAAATTCCCTGCCCGTGATCCTGTCGTACAGATGTGGCTCTTCCGGCATATATCCGAAACGTCTTTTGTATTCGATGTTGTCGCCCACCCCTATACCATCGATGTATGCCCTGCCTTCCGAGGCCCTGAGCAGCCCCGCGATTATCTTTATTATGGTGGATTTGCCTGCGCCGTTGGAGCCCAGGAGGCAGTATATGCTGCCCCCCTCCACTGAGAAACTGACGCTCTTCAAGGCCTCGAAGTCGCCGTAACTCTTTCGCAGGTTTTTGACTTCTATCATCTTTCACTTGTTACGTGAATGTCTGATGAAACCGCTACAAGATTCGATCTCCACCCCTTCCTTCTCGATCTCGTCCAGGAAAAGGTTCATCCCCAGGGAATCGCTGGCGATATGGCCCGCGATGACATAATTCATGTGATGTTTTTCCACTTCCTTCCGGTGTTCATCGCTAAGGTGCATCCCGATGAGCGTACCGACACCCGCTTGAGATAGTTTTTCGTAGGATTTTTTCGAACCCTGGGTACCGCCCGTCATCTCCACTACCACCTTACCGGCACTGCGCACCTTACTACCTACGAGCACTACGGGTCCGTCACAGTTCTTTCTCCCTTGGTGATACTCCGGTATGTCGTATAGAATCTCCAGCACGTCACCCACGGTTTCCAGTTCTTTGGATCCTATGAGATCCGTCAAGTGCTTGTTCACCAGGTTGTCCGCGGGGGTATGCAAGCATATCAGGGGTATATCAAGAAGTCTGGCAGCATCGACACTCTGGTTTATGTTTGCCCCCTTGACCTTCCTTTCCACCTCTTTTATCCGTTCTTCCATAAGGGCTTCGGCAACGTTGATCGGCACACCCCATTCTTTCAGAACATTTTCTTGCAGGTGCATAACGTCGTGAAGTCCCATGATACCTATACCCCTGGGATGGTGTCCTATCACTAGGTCTATTCCTCCGAGTCTGTCGGCGATGAGTATCTCACCGGGAGTGATGTCCACGCCCACCAATACCTTTTTAACTTCTTTCTCAGGATCACCGTAAAGAAGCCTTGAATCCTCGAAGGGATTATCGAGTTTCTGTTTGTCGAAGACCTCCTTGTCCCTACCTTCGAGCTTCTCGTATTCCTCGGACGATCTTTTCAGCAACTTCTCCAATCGCTCTTTGCCCCGTGGATCAGCTTCCATGCCCATCTCAACGGCCTTTCGAAAAATATCTTTTAACTTCATGTTGGTTCGGAAGGTTTAAGAACGTGTCAACTAAATAGTTTACTATCATTAGTGTATGTACTTCCCGAGGGCGTGTGCAACACCGCCTTCCTGGCACGACGGTACCACATGGTCCGCGATCCTCCTGACACTGTCCGGAGAATTGCCCATGGCGATACCCGTGCCCGCAGTCTTCAGCATGGGGATATCCACCTCATCATCGCCTATGGCCATGACATCCTTGACGGATATGTTCAGCCTTTTGCATACCAGCTCTACCCCCTTCCCTTTGGAAGTGCCTTGGGGGTATATGGTTATCGCTTTCAGCTCTCCCATCCTGTGATGCCTGTGCGTACATGTATATTCCTTCAATCGTGAATTCACGAACCTCTCCATGTCCTCGACACAATCATCGCCGTTGACCTCGGTATGCATCATGTAGCTGACCGGCGGGCCCCGTTCCAGGGCTTGCATGTTTGACTCAATTATGTGTGCCACGGGATCCTCGGAGCTGCTGATCACAGGTAGATCCCGTCTTTCCTTCCAGTACTTCCTCTCGCTGAAAATTGTTGTTATCTCGTACCCCATGATGTCGGCGTACTCCGATATCTTTCTTGCCACGGGCATTTCCAGTTTCCGTTCCATCCACCCATCTTCTTCCTTTGCACGGTGCCAGCCCGGACCGATCACCATGGCACCGTTGAGGCAGATAAGGGGTACATCAGTTACCGGTAAATCTTGGAGTAATATATAAGCCGAAAAGCGCATCCTCGTGGTTGCGGGTATCACCGGTATCCCCTTGGATATGGTATTTTCGACGGCAAGCCTGTCCTCTGCCGTGATATTTCCGTCGTGGACAAGAGTACCGTCGAGGTCCATGAAAACGGCCTTTATGTCCCTCAAATACCTCTCCCGATATCCATCATCCTTTCCAGTGGTTTCCTAGCCCTTTCCATAAGGTCTCTGTCTATTTTTACCACGGGTTGAAGCTCTTTAAGTGACCGCAAAACCTTATGGGTGGTGATCTTCTTCATGTTCTGGCAAAATGGATCGCCTGGGAAGTAAAATTCCTTTTGGGGTGCTTCCTTCCTCATGCGATGGCCCATGTCCACCTCCGTGCCTATTATCAACCTTTTTGCATGGGATTCCACCGCCCTCTTCAACATCCCCGCGGTGGAGCCCACGAAATCCGCCATATCCACCACATCGGGTATACACTCGGGATGTACCAGCACCTCAGCATCGGGATATCTATCCTTGAGCTCCGTGATGCTTTTTACCGATATGTTATCGTGGGTACCGCAGTAGCCCTCCCAAAGTGTTATCTCCTTATCCTTTACGAAGCGTTTGATGTAATCCCCCAAATTCCTATCGGGGAGAAAAAGGACTTTGTGTTCTTCGAGGCTTTTTACCACCTTAACGGCGTTGGAAGAGGTACAGCACACATGGGATTCCGCCTTGGTCTCCACATTGGTATTCACGTATGAAACCACGGCGGTATCGGGGTTCCTTCTTTTGAACGCCCTCAACTCGCCAATATCCACCATGGCCGCCATGGGACATCGTGCCTTTGGCTCCGGGTGGATGACGGTTTTCTCGGGATTCAGTATCAAGGCGGATTCGGCCATGAAGTCCACACCGCAGAAGACCACGTTTTCCACGTCGAGCTCGGTCACCTTCTTCGCCAACCCGAATGAGTCTCCCACGTAATCGGCGGCATCCTGGATGGGGCCTATCTGGTAATTGTGGGCCACGAGAACGATATCGCCTCGTTTCTTCAGTGCCTTTACCTCTTCCTGAAAAGACATGGGGCATCCATAAATAACTACAATAAAAACTTTTTACATCGAAGATTATCAAATGATACGGTTCATCTCGACACCGGTATGAACACCTATCCGAACCTGCCGTCGGACCTCTTCTCCGATACATCCGCGGCTGTTTTCGTGAGCCATCCCGTCCCCCTCACCTCTCTGTGGTCGAATTCAGGTACGTAGGGTTTGATGTCCAGAAGAGGAGTGCCGTCCAGAACGTCCATATCCTTAACGTTAACACGATTCTCTTTTACACCGGTCAACCGGACCACCGAGATACCTATGGGGTTGGGTCTTTTGGGTGCCCTTGTGGAGAACAATCCCCGCTCTTCCGGGTCCAAAAAGGGTTTTACCGTGAGCGAATAGCCCTTGGCCAGATGAAAGTGATACAGCAGGATTATATGTGAAAAACCTTCCAGGTCCTTCAAACCGTCTCCATATTCCGGGTATATCTCCAGGTATCCGTCGATACCGACCGCCCCGGTCGGCTGGATGGGCATACCCCTGATGTCCTTGTAGGGTGAATGTATTATCCCTATGGCCCGGTAGATTATATCGGACATGTTTGTGGTATAACGTGAGAGGATAAAATATCTATCGCAGGATTGCTGTCAGTGACTTTTGGTGAAGATGCATTCCGATATACAGGTGGAGCAGTCTCCTCCGTTACCGACCCAGAATTTGTAACATCTGTCCACATCCACCGCCCATCTCTTGATACCGGAGTTATTGCTCTCCGATACGGTTCGGTAGGAAGGCTCGTCTTCCGAGGATATGGCATCGACCTCACAGGTATCCGCACATCTTTTACATCCTTTACAGTACCGGGCGATCCCATGATCTCTCGGCTCGTCGTGATCCAATGGCAGATCGGTGAACACCTTGCATATCTTAACGGCAGGACCGTACTCGGGAGTGATCAACAGGCCGTTCCTTCCCATCTCACCCAGGCCTGCCTCCACTGCCAGTGGTATGCTCAGTGCGGTATCGTTTCCCATGGGGATGGCCTTGTAGCCCAGTGTGCGTATGAACTGTGCCATGCAGCCGATGACAAAGGCCATCCTGGAATATCCAAGGGCGTTCTCGGTCCCTGCGACCATGGAGGGTGATGCCGTCAAGGGCTCCTTATCTATCTTGATGAGCATAACTATGGCATTCTTGTATCCTTCCGGTATGTGGATAGGCTTTCCATCCATGTCATGAGTGTAGATCCAATCATGGTTTATTTTCGTTATACCCGTCTTGCAGGCACCGTATATCCCCGCAGTCTCCTTTACCTGTTGGGACATTTTTTTCTTGTCCTCCACTTCGTACCTGTCCGGAATGACTTCTTCCATCACGGTATTGGCTTCCGTGGAACCCTCCCGGCAGAAGGCCTGGTGAAAATGGTTGTAAACCGCCCACGCACCCCGTACCCTGGCAAAGTCCATGTGTGTGTACCCTTCCACATCCTCGCCTATTATCTCTTTCACCAGGTCGTACATACCCACCTTGTGGAAGTCCGCACCCGTGTCGTGGAGCATCCTGCCGAAAACATTCTTCCTTTGATCGAATCTTCGGTAGGTATCGCGATCGACCTCGACGGGTAAAATCGGTTTTTTGTCTTCGGTGGGCATTTACGTGATAACCAGCTTTACGTACGATAAAAACTTTATTCTAAAGATGAAAAGAGGTGTCCAGGGAGGAATATCCGTGCAGGGCGTATACCGAAAAGACCGATGGTTGTATAATGAGATCACCAGTTCAAAGAAAACCTTCCAGCCATGTTTCCACGAGGGTGTCCATTACATCGTCCAGGAGATTCTTACGATACATCAAAAATATCTTTTCCACCTTGTCTTCATCCCTCAACCGGTACAGGTTTTCCCGTCCGTGCCTTTCCTTCACTACCAATCCCTTGGACAGGAGGTCCTTCAGGTAAAAACTCAGGGTGCTGGCCTTCAGTCCCAGCTCCCGTTTCATCTCACCGTGGGATGCCCCCGGGTGCACGAGGATGTACACCAGTATCCTCCGGGGATTCTTTTGCCTTACGCTGGAGAGGATGATCTTGTCATTAACATCGACACCCGCTGGAAAAAATCTCTTGTAATACCTATCCCTCTTGGAAGTGATAACACCCCGTGAGGTGAGGTGATCGAGATGATGTTCCAGGGTCCCCGTGGCCATGTGAAGCTGTTTCTTGATACCCTGGTAATGGATACCGGGGTTCTTGCTGATTATATCGTAGATCTCCTTTCTCGTGTCCAGGTCCTCATTCATCCTCCACTCTCCTCTTTAGGAGAACGGCTCCTGCAAGTAGCAGCAGCACCGCAAGATCAAAAAGGGGCATCTGGTCTGCGAGTAACCTGCTTTCCGTCAGTACGTGCAGGCTCATCAACAGCCCCTTGATGAAGAAGACCGTAAAGGCGAGGGTTATGGCCAGTATCCTGGGATTTCCGTTCAGCCTGTATGACATGAAGGATATGAGCAACAAGGCCAGGGCGAATACCGTTATCCAGGCTGCGGCCACCGTCTCGAGGTTCATCACGACCACGGGAATCATCTCTAGGTACTTAAAGTGTTCTTCCCGGTGCGTCTATTCCTTCTGACCTTCCTCGAGAACCTCGGGCTCTTCCTTTTCCCTGGGACCCCATTTCTTCCTGGTTGCCAGGAATGCTCCCAGTGCCATCAGGGCCCCTAGGGTGCTTATGCCGAAGAGTATGTAAGGTATGTAACCCGTGCCGTGCAGGTCCATCTGCACGTTCCCCACCAGTGTCGTCTGGCCGTCACTGGCATAAACAACGACGCTTTCACCGCCGGTGTATCCACCGGGTGCCTTCACATGCATCCTGTTTCCCCTGTCGATATAGACCTGGAAATCCTCCGGTGCATCGAATGAAAAGCTCAGAGTATCTCCGTTGGGATCGTAGAAATGATCTTCAAGGTTTATCACCGTCCATTGCTCCCTTTCCACCCTGACTCTTATGGAGGAGGTAGGTTTGCCGTCAACATGGGATACCGGAGAGTCGTTTATGTAAACATCCCTGGGTGAAAGTGCCCGATGGTATTCCATTCCATCTTCACCTTGACCCGGTTGAAGGTGTATGTCCTTTCTTATCCTCTCGTTCTCACCTATCCTGAACCTTGTGAGGCTCGGCAGGTAACCTTCTGACTGTATGTCCAGCACGAAGGTTCCCGCAGGTATGTTCATATGATATTCTCCTTTTCTGTCGGCCCTGGTTTCACCGAAGAACAACAAGTGGTCGCCCCACGGGTCCTGGAAATATGTTGTTGTCATGTACCCGGTATCATCATCGTAAACGAACGCCTCGGACTGCTCCCTGGTGTAGACCGGTTCGTCACCGTATTCCACAACGGATCCAGAGCCGTGATAGGGCTCACTGTGACGGGTGTCCCGGCCCACATAGACATACACGTATGCTCCGGGGACGGGTTCGCCGGTGACCCTGTCCCTGACCACCCCGGTTATCACCGAATTTGCCTCCGGATAGCTCTCCAGTATAACATCCACATCAAGGGGGATGTTGGATCTCGGCTCGACTATCATCCTCCTGGGCATATATCCCCGGGCCCATACGGTGAGAACGTAAACCCCCTGGGGGCATTCCATGGAGTAGGAACCATCTCTGCCCGAAGTGGTCTCGTAATAGCCGTAGGAGGGGTAGCCGTGATATGACGGCACATCGATATCGTCAAATCCGGATTCGATCACACCCTCGTGATAGGCGGGGTATCCCATCATATGGAGTGAAACGTGGGCCCCGGGAACCGCTTCACGATCCTCGTTCATTATTACGCCCCGGACCAAGGCGTCCGAGGGGGGTATGTAGATCTCCTCCAGGGCCATATCCAGTGTGCTCGTGGTGTTGCCGGGTATGTTGACGGTGGTGAAATACGGGTAATATCCTTCGGACCATGCGGATACCGAGTATGTCCCCCTGCGTACCTCAAAGGAATACGTACCGTCGGCACCGGTCACAACCCTCTCATAGATATGATCGTAGGATATCTTACGGATGTGGTAAGGATCCCTTCCCGGGGTTTCCCAAATATGTACCATAACACCTTCCATGGGCTCTCCCGTGTCCATGTCCCTGACCGTACCAGTGAGTATGGAATCCATGGGGGGAAGAGGTTTGAGGTATATGTCCAGGGTGATGTTCTGGTCCCGGCCTATGATCACCTCATCATTCCACCCGTAATGGGTTCTCGAGTTTATGTAAACGTGGTACACACCGGATATCACATCCAAGGTGTAACTTCCGTCCCGTTGGGTCATCGTGGTATAGTAACCCTGGTACCACGGCCCCCAGGGTTCGTCGGTGCACCTGCACCATTCACCGTACGACGGAACAAGGCTTACCGTGGCGTTCACGATACCCTCTTCGTTCGTCTCGTCAAGGACGAAACCGCTTATGCGTGCGTCCGGCTCGGGCACGGGTTCCAGGCGGATGAACAACTCGTCGCCGGTACGATACCTGCTTCGGTATGTCTGATATCCGTCTGCGTTAACCCACACCATATGTGTTCCGGGAACCAGGGACGCCGTGAACATGCCGTCCCGACCCGTGAGCACCCTTACATATCCGTCCCGGTCGTCGTTGTATTCATGATTGAATATCACCTCTGCATTACCGATCCCTTCACCCGTGATCATATCCGTTACCCGTCCCCTGATGGTAACGAAACCGTCATCGCCGGGTACTGTGGTCAGGATAATAAGGCTCCCGAATAACATCACGGCCATGATCACGGCCCATGTTTTTTTTCCTATCATTTCTATCGCCACCTATTATTTAGCTAAAAATGAACGATTGAATATATAGTGATTCCGGGACAAACTCCGAATTGAAGTCAGTGGAGCTTGGGTTAACCGGCAGGGATAAAACATATATATCACCACCTCCGCCTTAACCAGATAATGGTGGACAACCTGACCATACATCAAGGAAAGATAGTTGAATACGAGCCGTCCATGGCACAAGGCGTAGCGGATATGTTGAACAAGTTCAAGATATCGTGGCCGGGCGGGTTCGGAGGCGGTGCACCTTTTGACGAAGAACTGGTCAGGGATTGGCTGGACGAGAGTTCTTCCATGGCAAACTTCATAGCCCTGGATGAAGACGACGTTCCCGTGGGTATATGCACCCTTGAACCCCACTGGAGGGATAAGGATGCGGCCTATGTGGAACTGCTGGGAGTTGTCCAGGATGTCAAAGGAAAAAAATTCGGTAAACGTCTTCTGCTAAAGACCGTCGAAAGGGCCGTTGATGAAGGGATAGGCAGGGTAGACCTGCATAC
>JAFDTY010000033.1 GCA_019594055.1 Candidatus Haladaptatiplasma halalkaliphilum
ACGCCTTCAACCCCAACGGTACACTGAAATGGAGATACTATCTCGGAGATGGTTGGGTACTTTACAAATCACCGGTGATCTGCGGCAACGGAAATGTGTATATCGAGGCAAATGGTATGACGTATGCATTCGGGGATCCGTTACCGCCGGAGGAACCCCCAAAACCCTCCATCTCCGGCTTCCCGGTGATCACCGTCGTCCTCGCGGTCATAGGTGCAACCGTGGTTTACGGTAAGAAAAGAACATGGCGGTCTGTCCGGTAAGTGCGTCAGACAAAAAAGGCCTAGATCATGAGCGTCAACCATGAACCAACCCATCGAATGACGGGAAAAACCCCAGGATATAACAGATATATTTAAATAGGTAATGGTAACTAAATGCAATGTCTGACAAATATATGACATATGGTGGGAAAACATATGACAAAGGAAGCAAATATATGGGACACCGTCGAGAAGTACAAGTACGCCATAATGTACTACGTGTACTTCGCTACCTGCCTGGTAGTGGCACTCATACTCGCAAAACCCAACGAGATCCTATCGGCCTTCATCTAGAAGTGAACGGACAGTCATGGCGATAGCCTCCCCACTGCCATGTTCGGGGGTCCAACCGAGGGCTTTCAGTTTATCCAGGGATAGTAACATTACTTTCACATCTCCCTTCCAGCCCCTACCACCGTCAACACCCCCTGTCCATGAATATTTAACGTTCTCCAAACCCATCTCGCTGCAGACGATATCCGCTATGTCCTCCACGGTGATGTAATCCGCCGAGCCGATGTTGAAGTATTCGACCCGATCCTTTGCATTTTCTACCGCGAAAAGCATACCATCTATGCAGTCCGTTATGTAGAAGTAAGATTTTGTGGTACCGGGAGGACTTCCCAGTATCTCTAACTCCCCTGGAGCTTTCTTCAACTTGTTGACGAAGTCATAGGTGACTCCGTGGGTGCTCCTGGGTCCCACCACGTTGGCGAATCGGAAGGATATCCCCCGCATGTCAAAGGTATGGCAGTATGCGGAGATCAGGGCCTCGCAGCCCAGTTTCGAAGAACCGTAGAGTGAGATGGGCTTCAGAGGGCCCATGTCCTCCGGTGTGGGGATGATGTGGGTTTCACCGTAAACCGTGGAAGTGGACGTGAACACCATATCACGCAAACCCTGTCTCCTCATGACCTCCAGCACCCGGTAGGTGGCCAGTATGTTCTGTTCAAGATGGGTGTACGTATCCTCGGCACCCACCCTTACATCCGGGTTAGCCGCCAGATGAAATACCATGTCGCAACCCTCCATCGCCTCATAAAGACTGTCCTCGTCCAGAACATCTTCCTCAACGAACTCGAAATTATCTTCGTCACTTAAATGTTCCAGAAATTCCATCTTCCCCGAGCTAAGATTGTCGTATCCCTTGACGTGATTGTCCCGGATCAAAGCGTCCACCAGATGACTGCCGATGAACCCGGCTGCCCCGGTGACCAGTATATCTCTATTCTTCAGTTTCATCTTCAAACACCTTCTTATTATGATTCTTGGTGAAGTAGTAAATGAATATAAATGCTATCGCTATCAACGTTAAGATACCGATCCCTTGGAACAGACCGGTTTCGAAAGCCTTCAACACCGCACCGCCCAGGTAATAAGAGATAGTGGATATCAGCAGGCATCCTGAAAACGAACCGATTATGATGGCGGTCCATGCGTGGTACTTGTTCATGCCTATGACCTTTCCCAGTATGGACGCGCCCACACCTCCGCTCCCCTGGAAGGGGAACACCACGAAGAGAGCCACACCCACGAATGCCACCTTCTTGACCCACGGCTTTTCCTTCATCTTCCGGGCACCGAAGTTCTCGAATTTGATGAACCATCTGCCTATCAAAGGTATCTTCTTGGCGATGTAAAGGTTCCAGAGGAGGAAATAGGAAGTGATTATATCGACAAAGGCTATGGCCGATGCAACGTAGAATATGGTAACCCAAGGGGAAAGGATATCCTTACCCCTGAGTGCCGTTACGGTAAGGGGTATGACACTTTCCTTACCGGCGGGTGGAAAGAAATAGGCGAACATGCCTGTACCCACGGGCCAGAAGACGCCTGCGGGAGAGGCTATAAGATAGAGCAGATACAGGAAAGGAGCGGCTATCAGAAAGGGGTTGAAGAACAGGAATAATCTACCCCAAATGGTTCCGAAAAACCCCTCTTCCAAATCCGCATCTACATGCATCTACGGGTGATGTGAGCATTTGGTAATAATATCTTTTGGTTTCTCCACGCAGAATATGACGTGGTCTCTCTGCCACCTTCCTATGTCCGTTCTCTCCGCAACCGTAACATCCCGTCCCCCGAGCTTCTCCTCCACCTCTCCGTATATCTCCGAAGATTTCCGTGATACGTGGATGCTCCTGGCCTTGACGGCGAGCATACCCCCGTACCCTTCTTTGAGGAAAGGTATGTTCCTCAGAAATATCTCCGCCTGGTCCCTCTGGGCGATGTCCTGATAGATAAGGTCGACCTTGGAGAAGAGGTCTGTGTACTCATGGGGATGCCTTGCGTCACCCAATATAGGAAAAATGTTTTTCCTTTTAGTGGAAAGTTCAAGCAGGTGCCTGTAGGGTCTTCGGGACATTTCCACGGCATATATCCTGCCATGGGTAAGCACATCGGAAAGGTAGCTGACGGTGGTACCGTCCCCCGCCCCCAGGTAGAGTACGTTCATATCAGCCTTTACGGGCAGCTTCCCCCGGATTCGGATGTAGGCCCCCAGCTTGCTCCGGTGAGGTTCCCAGTGCCTGTATTCCACACCTCGGATCTTCCTGAGTTCCTCACCGTGATGACTCTCCCCGGGTAGGAGGTTAACGGTGTAGTACCTGCCACCGTACCTGAACACTCCATGGGATACCTCTTGGGGTATCATCCACGGAGCTCTTCCATAACTTCCGGAAATACCCCGGCGAATACCCTCACTTGTGGCTCGGGCACTGTGAACGAGACCCTTATGAAGTTCTGACCTGCCTTGGCCGAAACGTAATTGCCCGCCCTGACAAAGACATTGTGCTCCATCAACAATTTCTCCTGTATATCCTCGGGATCAAGGCCGGTTTCACTGGTATCTATTACGAACATGTTGGTGTTCGAGGGATACACCGGTAAGAATACATCGGGTATGGTATCCACGGCCTTTTTGATTATCTCCTGGTTCTTGCGCGATTGTTTTACCATCCTGTCTATCCACTGACTCTTGGTCTCCAGGGCTGTCTTTGCACCCACCTGGGCGAGTATGTTCGTCGACAGAGGGTTGGCACGCCAGCGGTGCAGCTCCTTGGACATCCCGTCGGGCATGATCAGGGCACCCAGACGCATGCCGGCGAAGCCGCAGTTCTTGGAGAATGAATATATGAGTAGACTGCGTTCGGGCACGAATTCGGTGGTCAGTGTGTGATCGTAGGCAAAATCTCTGTAGGTGATATCGTCGATCATCCAGAGGTCGTTGTCCTCGGCTATGTCACACATGCCCTTCACCTCTTCCCTGGTGTAGGCAGAACCCAGGGGGTTGAGGGGATCTATGAGCAGTATGGACTTTGTGTTCCCGTCCACGGCCTCGTTTACCTCATCCACGGTCATCTTGTAGGGTTCCTTGTAGACATATATCTCCTTTATATCGGCGCCGCATAGTCTGACCTGGTGATGGATGGGCATGAAGCTCGGGTCCGACGCTATCACGTTGTCTCCCTCGTTAAGCATAAATCTGGTGAGCACATATGTGGCTTCTATGCCACCGTTGGTGATAAGTGCGTCAAATCCCTCCTCTATACCCAGGTCTCTCAGGAGTAGTTCCTTCAAACCTGCGAGACCCTGCTGGTAAGGGTAGAGAGTATACATACGTTTCTTGACAGCCTCCAGTATCTTGAGATTGATCATGGGGCTAGTTTCCAGTTCATTTGTGTTCTGGCTCATCCAGATTATTTCATCTTCTTTTTCATGGGCGTATTTGAAAGGATCTTCCATATAACCACAATTCGAGGCAGTTTGAGCAACAGTATAAACCTTTTGTATGTTTCAAACAGTAACTTTTTTTGACCATATTTGATACGCACGTACATGGCCAGTGGTTTTATCATCGGTTGGGAGGTGATATTTGTCATGGTTGCCGTCGGATTATAATTCAAGCTTCCGGAAGATGGAGAAAAAGAGTTATAAGACATACCGTGATGAGGGAAAACCGACCAACACATATAAATAGCATCTTACATTTACTAGCTTCGTTAGAAGAACTATGTGCATGCCCGCCCTATGTTTATCATGCATGAAGGTTCATCTGTCAATATTTAAGGGGATACCAATGTCCGGCACCACCATGGCGAAAACCGATGATAAGAAGGAACGTAACACCCTTACGAGGATATCAAATTTCATATCTTCACCCATGGGTTTCTCAAAATCTCCGAGACGAGTCATGCTTTCCAAGGGGGAAGTGAGAAACAGGGAAAAGGTGGAGATAGGCGAAGAAGGGTGGATATCTCCGTATACAAGACTACCCCGGCTCTATAAGGAATCTTTGAAGGTTGAAGAGGTTTATTCCATACTACCTCCTTTCAGCTATGCACGTATCCTTTACGACGAGGACATGAAGGAGAACATATACGAGGCGGTGGAGCCCACATTAACGGAAAAGGAGATGGAATGGCTCTCACTGTTGAAAGATACACTGGACAGGACCCTGTCATACGACTGGGAGAGCATGGAGAAGAAGGATAAGGAAGAGTTTCTGGAGGAGAGTGTTGAAAGTTTCATAAGGAGCAGGGGGTTGAAGATAGAGGAAAAATCTATGAAGAGGTTGATCTATTACATACGCAGGGATTACGTTAGGTACGGGCATATCGACGTCTTGATGACAGACGACCATGTGGAGGACATCTCATGCGACGGTGTGGACATACCCCTCTTCATATATCATTCAAAGTACGAATCCATACGGACAGCCTTGAAATTTGAAAAGGAGAAGGTGTTGAATTCATTCATCATCCAGCTGGGTCAGAGATGCGGTAAACAGGTTTCTGTGTCCAACCCCATACTCGATGGCACAACGAGAGAGGGCCACAGGGTACAGGCCACCTATGCCAAGGAGGTATCATCCCGGGGCTCGTCCATAACCATACGTCGTTTCAAAAAAGAACCATTCAACCCGGTGAAGTTGATACAGTACAACAGCGCCTCTCCCGATATGGTTGCATACATGTGGCTAATGGTCGAGCACGGCATGTCCATGGTGGTCGCAGGAGGGACGGCCTGCGGAAAGACGGCCACCCTCAACGCGGTAACACTTTTCATACCTCCCGGTCAAAAGATAGTTTCCCTTGAGGATACCAGGGAGATCAACCTGCCCCATGAGAACTGGATACCCAGCACCACGCGTACGGGCCGCTCCGCCAAAAAAACCGCCGAGGGAAGGTCTCCCGGCGAGGTTACCATGTACGACCTGGTGAGGAACGCATTGAGGCAGAGACCCGATTACATAATCGTCGGAGAGGTGAGAGGTCGGGAGGCGAACACCATGTTCCAGGCAATGGCAACCGGGCACACCACCTACAGCACCATGCACGCGGATTCCGTGGAATCCATGGTGCACAGACTGGAAAACCCACCCATCAACTGCCCCCGGGTGCTCCTTACCGCCCTTAACTACGTGGTGATCCAGACCTTTGCCAGGGTAAAGGACGAGGAGGTAAGAAGGATCCAGGAGATAACCGAGCTCGTAGGTTTCGAGCCCGAGAGCGATGAGCTTATCACAAACAAGGTATTCGAATGGGACAGGAAGAGTGACGGGTACATATACAAAGGTCACAGCTTCAACTTTGATACCATTATGGAGATGAAGAACCTCACCCAGGATGAGATGAACCAGGAGTTCAGTGACCGCGTCGAGGTCATCGATTATCTGGTGACAAAGGGTGAGACGGACTACAGAGAGATATCCAAGGTGGTTACCTCCTATTACAAGGAACCCGAAGAAACCCTGGCCCGTATCAGGGGTGATGTATGATGGTAGAGATAGAAGACACTTTCGAGAAATTAACATTTAAGAAGGACAAGTTCCTGGCCACCAAACGCGCGAAGCCAAGCGATCGTATAGAGACCTATGGCCCCCACATGGTCAGGCTTCCCAAGGAGGCCGTGCCCGAATACCTGAAATTGACACCATACCAGCAATTCTGCTGGCGTGTGATGGGCCCCGTTGTCAAGAACAAAGGGGTCACAGACGAGGAACTGGAGAATTCACTGCTCCAGGCGCACATGAAGATAAGGGCGGAAGAGTTTATCTCCTACGTTTGGATGACCACATTGATCGCCGCTATCGTCGGTATCGTTGCCGGCATAGTGGTCGGCCCCGTTCTCGGTACATTGCTCGGCCTGGGCACCCTCATGTTATTTGTGGGCCTGATGATAGCGGTTCTGACGCCCATCATGACCTACATGATACTCAAATCAGGCCCGGGATCCAAGGCAAAAGCACGGGGCAAAAAGATAGACAAGAAACTGCCGGACGCCATGAGCTTCATAGCGGCTATGGCGTCAGCCGATGTTAACATAGACCTCATCTTCAAGGAACTTTCTAAACAGGCCATATATGGTGAGACAAGGGAGGAGGCCGAATGGATAACCAGGGACACGGAACTGCTGGGCATAGACATACTCACAGCGATGCAGAGGGCGGCTGACAGGACCCCGTCCGAGAGTTTCAGGGATTTCATTCAGGGTGTCATCACCACATCCAGTTCGGGTGGCGAGTTGAAACCTTACTTCACATCCAAACTCACGGAATATCAGGATTCACGTAAACTGGTAGTTCAACAAAAGATGGAAACCCTGGGTATGATGGCCGAATCCTTCGTGACCGTGGTGGTGGCCTTCCCGTTGTTCCTCATAGTCATCATGTCCATAATGGCCCTGATGGGCGGCATGGGTGGCGGAGATCCCATCCCCATGCTTTACGGGATAATCGGTATCATGATACCGGGTGCCCAGATCGGTTTCATCGCGATAATATGGATGATAAATCAGGATTAGTGATAACATGGTAGAGAAAGAAAGGACCCCATTTCAGAAGATGATGCGCCTTGGACGTGCCCGAGAGATACTCATAGTATCCTCCGTTATAGCAGCCATTTTCGCCTTCATAATGATACTGGATGCGCTGGAAGCTGCACCGATCCCTCTGGAACCTTTGGATTGGGCCATGCTGGGTACAATGGGCTTCCTCGGTCCATTCGGTTTCTATGTAAGTCGCAAGCAGAGCGAGATAGAGAAGATAGAAAGAAAGCTCCCATACTTCCTCAGGGATGTTGCCGAGGCAGGACGTTTCGGTATGACCCTTGCGGATGCCATCGTGGTATCCGCCTCGGGCCGCTACGGCAAGTTAACACCCGAGATAAAGAAGATGGCGGCACAGATAGACTGGGGTATACCCGCCTCCCAGGCCCTGCGTAACTTTTCAGACAGGATAGATACGCCCCTGGTGAACAGGATAGTGGCCATAATTATCAAAGCAAACGATGCGGGAGGCAACGTTGCCGATGTACTCACGTTGGTTTCCCAGGATACCAAGGAAGTCCATCTTTCGGAAGACGAACAGAGGATCGCCATGACGTCCTATCTCGCTGTTATCTACATCTCTTTCGCCGTTTTCATAGTGGTTATCATCATATTGAACACCCAGTTCCTGGCCCAGATGGCCGAAGCGGGTGCCCATCTCGAAGGCGGTATGGACACCGTAGGAGACACCGGTGCGGAGATAAGGACGGAGAACATACCCGTTATAAGGTACATTTTCACCCTGGCGGTGTTCGCCCATGCGGTGGGTGACGGCCTGGTCGCGGGCGTTCTGCAAACCGGCAAAGTGGCCAGTGGCATGCAACACAGTTTCATACTCACCATGATGGGATTTGTGGCCCTGCGAATTCTTTTCGGAGGCATGGAATTGATGGGGTAGTGATAGATATGGCAGCGATGAGCGATAAGATAAGGACCAGGGTAGCCTCCCTTTCCGCCCACGGAAAACCCAAAAAAGTGTATATGCCCGCAACGAAACTTGCGGGCGGTGACGAGGAGAGGGTAACCAAGATACCGAAGATATCCGAGGAAGGTGTCAAGGAGATAGAATTGAATCCCGTGAATGAGCCATACACCTATGTAAGGATAAAATACGATAACAAATCCAACGAGTACATATACGAGGTCATCGAACCAGACCTGGACGAGGACGAGGAGGCACTTCTTCATACCGTCAAGGAACGTCTCATAGAGGATGTGGAACTGGTAAATATCGAGGGGGAGGAAGAAAGGGTCAAATACCTGGAGAACAAGGTCCACCGGATATTGCGAAACATGGGCATCTCGTTACGCCCCGTATACGAAAAGAGGATCATGTACTACATACAAAGGGATTTCCTGGGTTACGGACCCATAGATGTTATTATGAATGACGTGGACCCGGAGGATATATCTTGCGACGGCGTGGGCATCCCCATATACGTTTTCCACAGAAAGTACGGTTCCATGAAATCGAACGTGAGATTCGACGATGCCGACGAACTGGACAACTTCGTCGTTTGGATCGCCCAGAGGAGCGGTAAACACATCTCGGTGGCTGATCCCATGCTCGATGCCACCATGCCGGACGGCTCCAGGTTGCAGCAGACCCTGGGCACTCATGTGACCCAAAGAGGTTCATCCTTCACCATACGCCGATTCGAAGAGGAACCGTACACACCCATCAACCTGATACATTTCAAGACCTTCAACCCCGAGATGATGGCCTATGCGTGGATAGCCATGGAGAACGGCCAATCTTTGCTTATATGCGGGGGTACCGCATCCGGCAAAACCACAACCCTGAATGCCATACTCCTGTTCATACCCCCCCAGATGAAGGTCGTCAGCATAGAGGATACCCGGGAGTTGAATCTGCCCCACGATAACTGGGTACCCCTGCTCACCAGAAGCGGTTTCGGTGAGGTGGATGACCGTGGGGTGAAGGCTGGTGAAATAGACATGTTCGAACTTCTACAGGCCGCCCTCAGACAAAGACCTCAGTACCTAATGGTGGGTGAGGTGAGAGGTGCCGAGGCCTACGTGGTGTTCCAGGCCATGGCAACCGGCAAAGCCGCTTACACAACCTTCCACGCCGATGATGTGCAAACCTTCGTCAACAGGATGGAGAACGAACCCATCAACCTGCCACGAGCCCTTGTGTCCGCCCTTGACATAGTTCTGCTTCAGGGAAAGGTAAAGGTAGGTACCAAGATGACCCGAAGGATAAAGGCCATCACGGAAATAGTCGGTGTCGAACCGGATTCCAATGAACTGATTACAAACAACGCATACACGTGGAACCCCGCCGACGATACCTTCAATTACAGTGGTCACAGTTACGTGTACAGCAAAGTGGCCCAGATCAAGAATTGGACATCACGTGAGATGGAGAGAGAAGTAAAAAGACGCAAGATGGTTCTGGAGTACATGAACATGAAGAATATCATCAACTACAAGGACTTCGCGAATATCACCGCCGCCTACTACAGGGATAAAAAATCAGTGATGGAGATGGTAAGGGAGGAACTCGAGGTGTGAGAGGTGGCTACCATGAAAGATATGAAAGCAGAAAACAGGACCCTTAAGAGAAGAAGGCTGCTGAATTCCTCGGACGAGGAAGGCGTTGCGGCGACCGTTGGTACCATCATGGCGCTGCTAGTATTCCTCAGCCTCCTGTCCATAATAACCCAACAGTACGTTCCCGTATGGATGGAGGACAAGGAGGCCTATCACATGGACGAGGTGATGATGCAGTTCTCGCATCTAAAGGCCAGTATCGATAATCTGGTGATGAACGAATTCACAGACTACCCCCTGTACTCTTATATAAGGCTGGGTTCCGAGGGAGTACCCATGTTCGCCAGTAAAACCCCTGGGATACTGCGTTTGAGTCAGGAGCTCGAGGGCTTTGAATTGAGCTTCTACGACGAAGGTTCCGACACGGATCGAAAATACAGCGCGACGGGAGGTATATCTCTGGAGGTGTTGAACCGTTATTTCGAATCCCAGACCGTGATATACGAACACGGTGCCATCTTGCTGCAGCAGAGTGATCGTTCCATCATCAGAGGTGTGCCGCCCATAGGGATAGACGCCTACGACGATAACTTCAATGTACGTCTCACCATGATAGATATTGTCGGTGCCGAGGAGAACATAGGCGGGACAGGTTCGGTGGGTATCACGACGGAACTGTGGAGTTCGAATAGAAGAACTGTCAGGGGCGACATCAACAACCTCAACATAACCCTGAACACGAGATATCCCGATGCGTGGGTAAGCTGGCTCGAGAACAACACCGACGCGCCCAACATATCGGTGGACATTGCCGGTGAGAACCTTTACAAAATTACTATCGACATGGGAAATAATGTTACCGAGATACGCTATACACACGCCAGGGTGAACATGAAGATATCAACGTGAATTTAACCTCGCCCGTGGAAGGTAAAGCCTTCAGTTCGTAAAGGATATCGGATTATCTACCATAAATAACCGTGCCGAAAATGTTCAATCGTCCGATCGGGATCATGAGCGACTACCCAAGTATATCCGGATAGGGTGGACATGATGTGATATTTCAATTAGTACCGTGAATACCATCTCGCACACGACCGTGAGTTCAGGAAATTCGTCGTCCATCATGGTAACAAAAGGGGGAAATCTCGTACATTGGAGTTCGTCCTCCGTGGCTGGGGCGATGATGTAATACAAAAGATATCAACCTCATATACGAGGTAAGGACCTGTAATGTCCTTCATCATTATGTATGTTAAAGAGAAAGGGGTTTGCGGGACGTTTCCCATCAATCTTCCGGTGGCGGAGGAGGTGTTTCCATATCTCCGGGGCTATCAACGGGTGGATGCTCCGGTGATACGTGTTCATCCTCGAAATGCCCTTCGGGTGGCTGCATGTCCCCCGGCTCGTCGGCACCGAAGGGTTCTTCAACGGGCACCGGCGGCTCCACGTAGGGCTGCATCGGCTGGGTTATAGGTTCCTCCTTCTTGCCCCGCTTCATCAGCAGTACGATGATGATTATTATCACGATGATCAACAGCAGTAATAGCAGTAGCCACCAGAAGTCCATAAAGGAAGTAGGTTCTTCGCCCACCACCGTGAGTTCCGCCGTATCAGTTAGCCCTGAATAATCGCCGGTAACCGTCCATGTACCCCCATTCTCCGAGGTGTAAACGTTGACCGACCAGCTTCCGCCCGCATCCATATGGATGGACCAATGGATAACAGAGGTCACATCACCTATCTCGTTGCCGAACTCGTCGAAGGCGATAGCAGTGTAGGCCTGGGTATCTCCCGCATCCACGGTTGACGACTGTGGTGATATCTCTATGTAGGCCGGATCACCCGGTACCACGGTGATGGTGATGGTGTTGGATTCGAGCCCTCCGTAGCTGGCGGTAACGTTGTAATCGCCCACCGTCTCCAGGTTTAACACTCCATCAACGGCGTTTTCCCAGTGGAATTCCGTAACATCATCGCTGATAACGTTTCCGTACTCGTCCCGGGCTTCGGCAGTGAACATCAAATCTACGCCGGCCTTGACGGTTGTTTGGCCATCCACGGATGAGATGGTCACAGCTAACAACGAAGCCGGAACAACATTGAAAACGTCGGATCCGGTGTTCCCATCTATTGTCACTATAGCAGTGTACTCCCCTGCTTCGCTTATCTCATCCCATGTATGATTCCCCTCTCCGTCCACGAAGTTGAGGGTAATATTCCGGACACCACCGTTTATCTCTATGGTTACGTTGAAGGCTCCGTTCAGGGGATCGCCGAATTGATTCTCGGCGTCGAATATCTCTATTACCGGTTGCTCCCCGGCTGATATATCGTCTACCGTTATGTTGAAATCTACCGCGATACCGGCTTGCTCTATGTACCATACGGGCAATCCGTTGTTCCAGTTCAAACGTGGATAATCGTTTTCCATATCATGCTCGGCGATGACTACTATATCCCAGGGTTCGTCCAACCCCACCGTATCGGTGTTGGTGAAAGTTTCGGCGTTCTGCATCTCGGCGGTGGTCTTCCCGGTGCCTCCGGCGCTGGTGGCTTGACCGGAAGTGTCCATGCCCCAGAAGGAATTCAGTACCTGTGCGTCGGCTTCTTTGAAACCCACCAGTCCTCCCACATCGTCACCGGGATCTCCGTTGTTAACAAGTCCGGTGGAATACGAAGTTTCGATGATCACATCCGGTGTGTGGATACGTCCCACCAGTCCACCGATATTGGAGGTACTTGGTCCGTTCGCAGGTCCATGTGCAGCGCAATCATGTATGCGGTTTCCGTTGTGCATAACTCCGATCAAGCCGCCCACTCTATTATCACCGGTGACGGCAACGTTTGTCACCGTGCGGTTCATGAATAGATTGTTTTCGGAATATCCGACAACGCCCCCGACCCACCTATCGCCTGTGATAGAACCGCTTACTCTCAGATTTTCGATAGTCACATAATGAACACGTCCGAATAGTCCTACGTAATTTTCAGCAGGCCTGTTGATGTAAAGGTCCCCGATCTCGTGCCCGTTACCATCCAGGCTTCCAAGGAAAGAATTTGGCGAATCGCCCACGGGTCTGAACCCCAGACCGAGGTACCATATCTCAGTTTCCGAGGCATCAATGTCCGCCTCCAGGGCAAAGCACGCATCCAGTGCGTATCTCATGGACTGAAGGCCCACTAACGTTTCTATCTGATATGGTTCCGCTTCGGTACCCTGTCCTTCAAGATGATCGTTTATGTCATAGTGTACCGCCAGCTCGGGGTATGATTCAGTGATGTACCACATATCGGAAAAGTCGAATCCTTCCATGGCACCGGTGGCAGTGGCCCTGCCTCCGGTCATCTCATCGGTGGTGAGGGGTGTTCCGTCGGCGGATGTGTCCTGACCGGATGTCTCAATGTCCCAGTAGGAGTCGATCACCTGTGCATCGGTGTGTTTAAAACCGATAAGGCCACCCACATTTACACCCGGCTCTCCACCGTTTACCAGACCAGTGGAATAACAATTGCGGATTATCACATCACCATGGAATATGCTTCCCACCAGACCTCCCAGGATAGCACCCGCAGGTCCGTCAACTGTTCCCTGTGCATAGCAGTTCGTCATGCGGTTTCCATTGTGCATTATACCTATCAAACCACCCGCTCTTTCAAAGTCCGATGTGTTGATATTTGTTACATGAACGTTTACCGTGGTGCGTTCGATGGTGGTAGTACCCATAAAAGAATATCCGACCAGACCGCCGACCCAGCCGTTGCCGCTAACGGATCCGCTTACTTTAAGGTCGTCTATGATGGTATTCTGAATTCGACCGAACAGGCCCACGTTAGTTAGTTCCGGCCTAAGGATGAATAGATCCCTTATCTCGTATCCACTACCGTGTAAGGAACCTGTGAACATGTAAACATCTGTTCCGATGGGCAGAAAACCGCTAGGGGTATTCACGATCTCATGGTAACCCGGGCTGTTCTCATCTATGTCGTTCATCAAGATGTAATGACCGCTCATGACGTTACGCATGGCATGTAGGTCGAACCAGTTGTAAATTGCCCAGGGATCCGATGTCAGGAAGGGATAGCCGTCGTTTATCCTCTCATGTATATGCCAGAAATCTTCATCGCCTTGGTCGTGGTGGGGATCGTCCAAGAAATCCCATGGATCCTCCAATCCGTCGGTGGTAACATCGGTAAAGGTGGCGACGTTCTTCATCTGAACGGTGGTCTTTCCAGTGCCTCCGGCGCTTGTGGCTTGACCGGTGGTTTCCGTGTCCCAAAAAGAATCCTCCACTGCTCCGGCACCCAGGCTAAAACCCAAAAGACCGCCCAGGTTGCTGGTGCCGCTAACACTACCGACGGCATAGGATTTCGAGATAGTTGCATCCTGGTTAAGTCCCACTAGACCACCTACAGTGAAGTCTCCGTTTACGTCACCTATGGCGTATGTGTTGGAAACCTGCCCGGAATTGAACCCGAGAAGTCCTCCAGCACGTTCGCCCCCCGGGACGGACTGGACCAACACGTTGGTATGGGATGATGATACCATGCCGTAATAGTTACTACCCACGAGCCCGCCTATGTTGATGTTACCTGTCAACTCCCCGGTGGCATAAGCGTTAGTTATTGCGCCGTTGTCATTCCTTCCCACCAGGGTTCCCACAAACCAATCGCCGGTGATGTCCGCATTCGTTAGACCGACGTTCTGCACGCTACCTCCAGATATATGCCCGAACAAACCTACGTAATCTTCAGCAGGTCTGTTGATGTAAAGGTCCCTTATCTCGAATCCGTTGCCGTCGAAGGTCCCGGTGAATCTTATGGTGACGTCTCCGATAGGCACCCATCCGTCAGCCGTGGCCACCAGGTCGCCGTAACCCGGGCTGTTATCATCTAAGTCGTTCATCAGTACGTAATCCCCGTCGAGTTCACTGCGTATGTCATCCAGGTCGTACCAGTCTGATACTGACATCAGCTGACACAGATCGTCCCCGGTTTCCGTACCCGCCGAGAAGAAAAATGTTCCCGCGGCACTTAGCATCAGTGCGGTTACAAAACAGAAAGCCTGAATCTTGCAAATTTTTACTTTTAACATTTGACCACCGAACATATATAGTTATAATCAAAGTAGTTTACAGTGTATTTATAATTACCTGTTCATACAGACATATTTAAGGAAAAAAGAGAAAAGGGTTTGTGGGATGTTTCCCATCAATCTTCCGGCGGTGGCGGAGGAGGTGTTTCTCCCGTATCTCCGGGGCTATCAACGGGTGGATGCTCCGGTGATACGTGTTCATCCTCGAAATGCCCTTCGGGTGGCTGTACGTCCCCCGGCTCGTCGGCACCGAAGGGTTCTTCCACAGGTGCCGCGGGCTCTCCGTAGGGTTGCATCGGCTGGGCTACAGGCTCCTCCTTCTTGCCCCGTTTCATCAGCAGTACGATGATGACTATTATCACGATGATCAACAGTAATAACAGTAGCCACCAGTAGTCGGAAAGGAAATCGGATGGTTCTTCATCCTCTATCTCGACGAAATGTGCCGTCACCGTGATGTCTCCGTCCATGGTTATGGTGATCTGAGCATTTGTACCGGAAGCACCACCTGACCAGTGGCTGAATCTCCAGCCCTCGGATGGCGTTGCGGTGATGGTTATGCTTTCGTCTTCCTCGGTCAAGTGTGTTCCTGCCGAAGGCTCGGTACTGCCCTCACCGACTATCTCTATCGTCAGGTAATAGATCACTTCATGGACTTCTTCGAAGTGTGCGGTGACGGTCTTGTTGCCGTCCATCACGATATTTATGGTTCTTTCGGTACTCTGTCCCGCTGGATAATCACCTGTCCAGTGGCTGAATGCCCAGCCCTCGGATGGCGTTGCGGTGATGGTTATGCTTTCGTTTTCCTCGGTCAAGTGTGTTCCTGCCGAAGGCTCGGTACTGCCCTCACCGACTATCTCTATCGTCAGGTAATAGATCACTTCGAAGTGTGCGGTGACGGTCTTGTCGCCGTCCATCACGATATTTATGGTTCTTTCGGTACTCTGTCCCGCTGGATAATCACCTGTCCAGTGGCTGAATCTCCAGCCGCTGTCCGGGTTCGCTTGCACGGTGACCGTGGAACCTTCCAGGTAGTTACGAGTTCCAGGTGATGGAGAAGTATTACCACCATCCATGGCTGTTATGGTCAGTGTATATTCCGGAGTATCTTCATCAACGAAGTGTGCCATCAAGGTCTTGTTGGAGTCCATCACTATCTCGATGGAGATTTCGTAAGACTCACCGGCGGGATAATCACCTGTCCAGTGACTGAATATCCAGCCGCCGTCCGGGATTGCTACCACGGTAACCGTCTGACCCTCCAGGTAGTTATGTGTTCCCTGCAAGGGGGTGGTAGTGCCACCATCAGTAGCGGTTATGGTAAGTGTAAATAGTAGCCCATCTTCCATCACAGTGAGCTCCGCGGTATCTGTTAACGTATGATAGGTTCCCGTAACCGTCCATGTACCTGGGTTCTCAGATGTGTACACGTTGGCCGACCAGCTGCCGCCGGCCCCGGCTTCTATGGACCAGTCTGTATCAGCGGTAACATCACCTATCTCGTTGCCGTACTCGTCGAAGACGATGGCGGTGTAGGTTTCGGTATCTCCCGCATTGATGATCGATGACGGTGGTGATATCTCTATGTAATCCGGATCACCCGGTACCACGGTAATAGTGACCGGGTCGGAATCTACCCCGCCGTAGCTGGCGGTAACGTCGTGATCGCCCACCGTTTCCCGGTTGAACACTCCGTCAACGGCGTTTACCCAGTGGAATTCCGTAACATCATCGGTGATAAGGTTGCCGTACTCGTCCCGAGCTTCGGCGGTGAACGATAGGTCTTCACCGGCCTTGACCGTGGTCTGATCGTCCACGGGAGAGATGGTCACAGCGAAAACTGAAGCTGGATCCACATTGAAGTTGTCGGATCCGGTGTTCCCGTCCACGGTCACTTCCGCAGTGTAGACTCCGGCATCGGTTATCTGATCCCAGGTGTGATTCGCCTCGCCATTTACGAAGGAAAGGGTCACATCCAGAATATCACCGTCTATTTCTATGGATGTGTCAACATCGCCAACCAAAGGATCGCCGAATTGATTATCGGCGTTGAATATCTCTATCGCAGGCAGCTCCCCGGCTGTTATATCATCCACGTTGATATCAAAGGTCGCTGCATACGCGGTTTGTTCTATGTACCACACGGGAAGTCCGTCGTCCCAATTCAAACCCGGATAATCGTTTTCCAGGTCTGCTGTTGCTATTATCTCTATGTCCCATGGAGTGTCCAGGCCAACAGTATCGGTGTTGGTGAAGGTTTCATAATTTTGCATCTCGGCGGTGGTCTTCCCGGTACCTCCGGCGCTGACCGTCTGACCGGAAGTGTCCATATCCCAGAAGGAATTCAGTACATGTGCATCCGCGTGTTTGAAACCCACCAGCCCCCCCACATCGTCACCGGGATCTCCGTTGTTAACAAGTCCTGTGGAATACGAAGTTTCGATGATCACATTCGATGTGTGGATACGTCCCACCAGTCCACCGATATTAGAGGTACTTGGTCCGTTCAAAGGTCCATGTGCAGCGCAATCATGTATGCGGTTGTCGTTGTGCATAACTCCGATCAAGCCGCCCAGTCTATTATTGCCGGTTATGGCAACGTTTGTCACCGTACGGTTAATGAATAGATTGTTACTGGAATATCCGACAACGCCCCCGACCCACCAATCACCTGTGATAGAACCGCTTACTCTCAGATTTTCGATGGTCACAGAATGAACACGTCCGAATAGTCCTACGTAATTTTCACCAGGCCTGTTTATGTACAGATCCCCGATCTCGTGCCCGTTACCACCCAGGCGTCCAATGAAAGAATTTGGCGAATCGCCCACGGGTCTGAACCCCAGACCGAGGTACCATATAGCAGTCTCCGAGGCATCTATGTCCGCCTCCAGGGCGAAGCTCGCATCCAGTGCGTATCTCATGGACTGAAGGCCCACTAACGTTTCTATCTGATATGGATCCGCTTCGGTACCCTGTCCTTCAAGATGATGGTTGATATCGTAGTGAACCGCCAGCTCGGGGTATGATTCAGTGATGTACCACGTATCATAGAAATCGAATCCTTCCATGGCACCGGTCGCTGTGGCCCTGCCACCGGTCATCTCGTAGGTTTCCAGGGGCGTTCCGCCGGCGGATACGCTCTGCTGGCTGGTCTGTATATCCCAATACGAATCTATGACCTGTGCATCCGCATGTTTGAAGCCCACGAGTCCTCCAACGTTGGTGCCGGCATTCCCGTTGTTCACAAGGCCGGTGGCATAGGATGTTTCGATTATCACATCCCCTTGAAAAATGCTTCCGACAAGACCACCAAGGATCGCACCATTAGGTCCGGTTATGGTCCCGTGTGCGGAGGAATTATTTATCCTGTTGCCGTTGTGAAGTATGCCGACCAGACCACCGGCCCTGTCAAAAGCCGATGAATCCACGTTTGCTACATCCACATTTGAAACCGTATTGCTGATCAACGTATCTCCTGACCGGGAAAAGCCGATAACGCCTCCGACCCACTGGCGGCCGGTTACCGAACCACCTACCATCAGATCAACGATGGTTGCATCTTGGATGCGTCCGAAAAGACCTACGTAGTTTTCATCGGGCCTGTTTATGTAAAGGTCCCCGATCTCATTACCGTTGCCGTCGAAAGTACCGGTGAACGACACATCAAGATCCCCTATGGGTTTGAATCCCAACGAGGTGTTCACCAACTCGCGGTAACCCGCACTGTTTTCATCTATATCGTTCATGAGTATGTAATCTCCGCTCAGGTCGTTACGGACTCCATGGAGGTCGTACCAGTCATAGATGGCCATGGGTTCCCATGTGAGGAATGGATAACCATCGTTGATGTTTTCATGTATATCCCAGATATCATCTTCTCCAACATCATCATTCGGATCACCAAAGAAATCCCATGGTTCATCTAGTCCCTCTGTAGAGGTGTCGGTGAATGTTGCAACATTTTGCATCTGAACCGTGGTCTTTCCCGTACCGCCTGCACTGCTACCGGTACCGGATGTTTGTGTATCCCAGAATGAATCTTCAACTACCCCGTTGCTCCATCCTACCAGTCCGCCCACGATCTCATTGCCTGTTGGTACACCTGTTGAATAACAATTTCGGACGACACCCCTATGTTCGGCCACAAGTCCGCCCACGTAGCGATTTCCATCTGCGTTACTGGTTGAATATGAGTTCATGATGAGACCCCGGTTGAGGGCCACAAGTCCGCCAACGCCGTTTTCACCCAACGCATTTCCGGATGAGTGAGAACGGGCTATGGTACCTGGATCATAGTTGTAACCTACAAGAACACCGGTGTACCATCCGTCCGCAGTGACGATTCCCCTGGCGTATGAATCACCCACAAAGCCGTTGTTGTAACCCACCAGACCGCCTACCCTCGTTCCACCGATAACGTTGACGTTCAGAAGCTTCACGTTCTCTATGTTTGAACCCGGGAAAGTGTATCCGTAAAGACCCACGAAAGATACCCCTGGGCGGTTTACGATAAGATCGTATATCTTGTAACCGTTTCCATTGAAGCTTCCGGAGAACCCGTTTACGTCGTCACCCAGGGGTGCCCATCCCTGGGCGGTTTCCACCAGCTCTGCGTAACCGTCACTTCCCGAATCAAGGTTGTTCACCAATACGTAATTCCCACCAAGATCGTTCCGTATGTTATCCAGGTCGAACCAGTCGTAAACAAGTGTAGTTCTCCAACTCAGGAAGGGGTATCCCCGGTTGAAATTCTCATCTATGTTCCAGATGTCTTCCGGTCCGGTATCATCGTTCGGATCGCCCACAAAATCCCAGGGCTCGTCCAGGCCTTGGGTGGAGAGGTCGGTATAGGTAGCCACATCCATCATCTCCACGGTGCTTTTACCGGTTCCACCGTTACTCGTATCCATACCGGAGGATTCAACGTTCCAGAACGAATTCTCGGTATTTCCCGCTCCCCCGCCATAGTCTCCTATGAGGCCTCCAACAAGTTCGATTCCTACGACCCGGCCGGTGGAGTAGGAATTTAGTACATCCCCTATGTGTTCACCCACCAGACCTCCTATGCGTCGAGTTCCGTTCACGTTCCCCGTGGCATAGCAGTTTGTTATCAATCCCAGGTTTGTGGTGTGTTTGTAGTTGTATCCCACAAGACCCCCTGTCCTGGAAGGGCTGTTCACATCCCCAGTGGCGTAGGAATGGTGTAATACACCACGGTTTTGTCCCATTAGTCCTCCGGCATAATAGTCAACTGCGAAAACACTTGCCGATGAGGAGGACCGCTCGACAACACCCTGATTCCAGCTCAAGCCAACCAGCCCTCCGGCATTTCTGAACCCGTCCACATGGCCGGATGTGTGGGAGTTGGTGACCAAACCGCCGTGGTTGTCTCCCACAAGACCACCCACCCTGAAGCGGCCGTTCACATATACCGATGCATGGGATTTTTCCACCGTTCCGGGCCTGATACGGCCCACA
>JAFDTY010000025.1 GCA_019594055.1 Candidatus Haladaptatiplasma halalkaliphilum
AAGGGTATGTTCCCGCCGAATTTGCCCATCAATTCCCTGAGAGATATGTCCTCTATCTCACCGCACAATCGTTTTACCGTGTCTCTGTCGATACCCTCCTTTTTTAGGGTCTTACGGAACACACGTATCCTTCTTTTCGCCCTTCTCTTGTAACCGGCGTACACGAAAAACAGCCTTATCATAAGAGGGAGGAATAGGACGACGAGGGAGACAAAGATCTTGACTACGTCCTCGGATTCGCCGTCCCTGTTCATCCGCATCTACTCCCAATCGCCCTTGTCCATCTTCTTCATTATCTTCTCCTTTATCCTTTCGCCCAGGTCGTCACCGATATCCACGTCCATATCTCCTCCGCCGAAGGAGCCGCCCATACCGGAAAGGGCTTCACGTACCAGGCTGGTTACGTCCCTGCTCTTCATGAAGTCCCTTGTGAGCTGGTATGCCTGATCCTTGTCCATGCCGGCTTCCACCAGTTCCTTGTAGAATTTGGCAGTGTTCTTGGCCAGGTTCTCGCTGTTCTCCACGTTGTAGACAGCCTCGATTATCCCCGATATCAGGGACGGTACCGTCTCGTTCAGGGTTTCCATCACGCTTTTCAATTCCTTTATGTCGTCCATATCGCTCATTTTTTACACCTTTTTTTGTTTGTACCATACAATAAGGTTGACCAAGCTATATCTTTATACCGAGCAATTTTGCCCACCCGTCTACCACCTCTTCGGTGAGTGCATATCCCTTTCCGTTGGGGATGTCAACCTGTCGGACAACGTTCCTGCTTTCCATGGACCTTAACCTGTTTCGAACCGTGTGTCGTGAACCACTGCCCCTGCTCTCCCGTAGCCTTTCGGCTATCTGGGTTATGTTCAACGGTCTGCCCGAGGTTAAAAGCACCTCGACTATGGCCTCCTCCATGGGGTCCTTGACCTCCGGTAGAAGAGAAGGCGAGATCTTACCGTAGCGTTGATATAGTGATAGCATCCGGACGTATTTTCGTTCGATATCCGAATTTGAAGACAGTTTATCGAGTACGTTGTGGTGCATGTTCATGAGATTCTCCAGCATGTGCTGGAGATTGTTCACCTGGGAACGAAGGGATCTTATCTCTTCCTCCAGCTCGTCTTCGCCTGCCATTCGTTCTTTGAAAGTGGTCGATATGCAATAAATTTTTGGGTATCACCCATGGTGACCAAAAAATACTTTTCACCCCGGCGATAATGGATAGTAGATAACATGAACAATAGATGGAGCGGACCCCTGGAAAAAAAGGGGGAATACGTTTACGAGATACCCAAGTCCTACAAACAGGAGATGAGAACAAAGGGCATCATCTTCGCGGATCAGGGACTGATAGAGTCCATAGTGAGTGATAACGCACCCGAGCAGGTTGCCAACGTGGCAACGCTACCGGGGATAGTCGGTGCCTCGAAGGCTATGCCGGACATACACTGGGGATACGGTTTTCCCATCGGAGGTGTGGCCGCCATGGATGTGGATGACGGTGTTATCTCGCCGGGGGGTGTTGGTTACGACATCAACTGCGGTGTCAGGCTGGTTAGGACTGACATGGAGGCCCAGGGGATAAAGGGCGACATAAAGGCTCTGATCAACGAGATGTACGACAACGTACCGGCAGGGGTGGGTAAGAAGGCACGTATCACTCTCAAAAGAGGGGAGCTGGACAGGGTTCTCGACCACGGTGTCGAATGGGCCGTGGAGCAGGGTTTCGGCTGGCATGAGGACATATCAAACACCGAGGACAGAGGATGTATGAAGAGTGCGGACTCATCTAAAGTAAGCCGGAAGGCAAAGGACAGGGGCGAACCCCAGCTCGGTACCCTGGGAGGCGGCAATCATTTTCTGGAGATCCAGAAGGTGGATAAGATATTCGACCAGGATGCGGCAAGGTGCTTCGGATTGGAAGAGGGGATGGTCACGGTGATGATACACTCCGGTTCAAGGGGTTGCGGGCACCAGATAGCGACGGATTACATAAGGGAGATGGAAAAGGCGGTACGAAAGTACAACATCGAACTTCCCGACAGGCAACTGGCGTGTGCCCCCATAAATTCTCCCGAGGGCCAGGATTATTTCGCCGGCATGAGCTGCGGTGCGAACTACGCATGGACAAACAGGCAACTGATACTCCACTGGGTAAGGGAGAGTTTTGAGAACATCTTAAAGGAAAGTGCCGAGGACATGGGCATGAATCTGGTTTACGACGTCTGCCATAATATTGCAAAACGTGAGGAACACGATGTGGACGGTATAAAAAGAGAGTTGGTTGTTCACAGAAAGGGTGCCACCAGGGCTTTCGCACCGGGCCGCACGGAGGTGCCTGAAAAGTACAGGGATACGGGTCAACCGGTGATAATCCCTGGCGACATGGGCACCGCTAGTTATGTTATGGCCGGTATGGAAACCGCCATGAAGAAAAGCTGGGGTTCCACGTGCCACGGTGCGGGAAGGGTTCTTTCCAGGGCAGGTGCCAGACGTAAGTTCAAGGCGAATCAGGTTGAGAAAGAATTGATGGACAAGGGTATATATGTTAAGGCGGCTACACGTGAGGTACTTGAAGAGGAAAGCTCAGGCGCATACAAGGACATCAACAGGGTTGTTGAGATAACCCATAACGCCGGTCTGTCCAAGATGGTGGCCAGGATGGTTCCCCTGGGAGTGATGAAGGGGTGAAAAAAACTACGATTCCTTCCTTCTCTTCCCTATTACATACACCAGTGAAACCCCTGCAACTATCCCCACCAGACCCCCGATCACATACCAGTTGATGTCCACTTCCGCCTTTTCACCGGTGAATGCGTATACGGAACCTCTGACGTTTCCCACGTAAACCGTTCCGTCGGCACCTATGGCAGGAGATGAGTTGATTGCACCCGTTGTTATGTTATACCACTTTATGCTCCTGTCTGGGTTTATGGCATAAAAAACCGTGTCATAAGAGCCTATGTAGATTGTACCATCGGCACCTATGGCGGGAGATGAGAAATGGATGTGCGAATCCGTCATGAGGTTCCATTTGAAACGGCCGTCGGGATACAACGCATAAGTGCTGTTATCGGCGGCACCGAAGTAGATGGTGCCGTCCTTTCCGATGGCCGGGGTACCCCATACACCGTATAAGCTGCCGTGCCGATCCATCACCTGATATACCCATTTCACGCTACCGTCATTTGGATTGAAGGCATAGAGGCCGTCTATGAAGCCCAGATAGATGGTACCGTCATCGGCTATGGACGGTGAAGATACTATGCCCTCCTCACCGAGAAATCTTTCCCAGTAAAGGGTTCCGTCACTGTTCAGAGCGTAAAAATGTCCGCTGTTGGAACCGATATATATACGGCCGTCGTCAGCGATCGCGGGTGTAGTTATCCTACCGTGTAGAAATGGCTCATCCGGCAGGTCCACCGAAAAGGTCCATAAGGGTGTTCTGGAAAGACCGTCCAGAGCGAAGAACTCGCCGTCCGATGTACCGAAGTAGATTACATTCCTCGAGGTTACCACTGGGTGCGAAACTATTTTGGAACCGGCATCGAAGGTCCAGCGTACGCTGCCGTCCCTGGGGTTAAGGGCATGAAGAAGTTGGTTGTCTCCGCCTATGTATATGGTCCCGTCGGGGCCCAGGGCTGGGGCTGTGGAGATCATAGTAAATAAAGATACATTCCAGATGAGGTTTCCTTCGGGGTCGAAGGCCAGTGCTTTTAATTCTGAATTGATGTACAGGTTACCGGATCTGTCCACCACCGGGTGGCTCAGGGCATTTCGTATTCCGTAGGCTGGATCAAGTGTGTAGTTCCACTTGACTGTCCCGTCCACATGGCTCGTATCGTAAGGGCTCCTTCCGTTGTTCCGAAGGTTCTGACCGAAGTAGGGCCAGGGGTCGTTTGCGCCCGGAATAGGCCTCACTCCCACTATGGTAACCGAAACCACGAGTAGACACATCAGTAGTATTACCTGTACCGCTCTTTTTCGTATCATGTTATTCCTGAACACTACTCGAAAAAGAGCATAGTATATCTATTTTTTCCCCCCTATAGGTTCGATCTTTAGTAAAATACGGATCTTTCAGCGTCTTATCCATGGGATAAGATGTCGGACAGGCATTGGTTGACCATGTGTGCTGGGCAGCATAAAAAGGCGCAAAAGGAAGGAAAAATTATATATACGCTAATGGTTTTCCATTAGTAGAAACATTTACGGAGGCTTAGATAAAATGAAAGAAAAGAAAAGAGCAAGATTGAAGGCATTAGTAGTAGCATTTATCTTGGTATTCGCGGGGTTCGCTACACTGATGACCATACCGGGGCCTGCAACAGCAGAAGGGCCAAGGTTTGAAGCAGCTAATGAAATGATGGCGCCCAACGACGGTGCAGCGTTGAACGAAGAAAACGAATTGCTAGAAGAAGGTGAGGAATGGTACCACTTGTACTATCCCCCGCATAGACGGGTTGCCGATAACGCCATAGGGTGGGGCACCGACAATCCGATCAACTGGTACGGTGCGATCATTATCGAACTCCCCGAAGGAGAAGCCAGACAGATAGCGTTCTTTATCTGGGATAGTCCACCCTATGCAAAAGGGTATTTATATACCGACGACGGGGGTGCCCCGGGCGAGTTACTAGCCGAGACTGAAAATTTGACTGACCTCGATGGAGACCTGTGGCATGAAGTACCCTTTGTCGAACCCGTCAATATAACAAATGGTTTTTACTGGGTAATCCTTGAAATGGAAGATCCCGCTCCTGATATTTATCCCTTGGGTGTTATGGGCCCTTATATGGTAGAACATGGCGGCTATTGTAGTATTGATTTTGTCGAATGGTTTACACTGATGGGCGACTATAACCTGGACTGGACTTGGACCCTCGAGGCGCTCGTTTACCGTGAAGTGCCGGGTGTTAATACATTACCAGTCAGAGATGAAGACATCTACGGAGAGTCCGTGAACCTTAGAGCACCATATACCCTGGGTGCCTTCGACGAAGTCGAGGTGTTCTTCCAGTATAGATTGGAAGGCGAACCCTGGACAGATGTGGGTCACGAAACATACAATGCGTCAGGAACACACAATTTCGAGCTCACCGGTCTTGATCCGTATGTGTTATATGAATACAGAGCCGGTTTGGGATACGACGACGAGGGAACTATAGAGTACATCTACGGATCCGTGAGAAACTTTACTATCCCGGCACCCACCATTGCAACTCTTCGAGCGATCACGAGTTCCACGAAGACTTCTGCGGTGTTACGCGCCGAATTAACCAGTGTCGCCGAACCGGTAGACGTGCACTTCCAGTACGCGTTAGCGGGCGAGCCCTGGATAGACGTGGGCGCAGCCACATACGGCCCCATTGAACCGGTCGGCAATGCGTCTTTCGTTCAGCATCACCGCTTCGACCTAACGGGTCTCAACCCCCACGTACTGTACGAGTTCAGGGCGGTCCTTGAATACAGCGAGGACACGCTATACGGTGACGTGCACGAGTTCATGATCCAGACGGTAACTGTCCTGGATTCCACAGATGACAGCCCCGTGGAAGACGTCTACATCTCGTTGCTTTCCATAGACCCTGTCTGGGGCCTTGATTTCTACTCCGATGCGGACGGCGATATATTCCACGTACATGACGTGGATGTTACCACCTCAAGCTTCGACTATGTCGCAATGCACCGCGATTACAATATTACCACCGGTACTTTCGTCGGCGCTGAACATACCTTCACCATCGATCCAAGGACTGAATGGAGGGTAACTATCGGCGATGTCGTTTACCAGGAAGAAGTCATGTTTATCCCCGTGGAAGACGCAAGGCTCGCTATTTCGTGGCCGGGTGGATCAATCCCAGCGGCTAGATTCACTGATGACACCGGTATGTTCGAGTTCTATGTGGATTTCCCACCCTGGGAAACAGAATTCACCGTAGGCATAACCCACGAGGATCACAACCCGAAGACCGTCACATTCACGGGCTCGGTATCGGACAGGATTATCCTTACTTCAGTACCTTACGTCTTCAATATAGGACCGATACGTGATGAGAACGGGAATCCCCTTGAGGCTTACCGTGTAGAAGCAACCGCCAATCTTGGAGCGATCGGACGAACCGATCCATACATTTTCGAAGGCGTTGCATATACCGATGCGGACGGATACGCGGAATTCAGCGCCATACCCTTCGTACCAGATAACCGTGCGTACACTGTGACAGTAAGCAAGGATGCTTGGACCGGTAGAAGAGTAAGTGTTCAGCCGGGTATTCCGATCTACGTTTGCGTGTTCGATGTTGAAGTCGAGAACACCGAAGGAGATGCTATAGAAGATGTAGCAGTATCCGTTTCCCACGGACACTCTGACGCCGGTGTATGGGAGACCATAAAATACACCGACGCCGATGGTGTAGCCCATGGATTCAAAGTGGTCCTCTACAACCCCAACGATAACCTCTTCGTATCGGTGAGCCACGGTGATTACTTAACGCAAATCGTATCCACCGGTATAGATGACGTGACCATGGTCATGGAGCTGAGGCCTATCGTTACCGTGGGCCCCCTGGTGAACAGAGGCGGAATTCCCGTACCTAACGCGGAGATCAGACTGGAACGTGTTGATCCGGTAGAGATCGTCGGTACCAGATTCTCCAATTCACAGGGACTTGCAAGTTTCAAAGCCGACTATGGAAACGCTGCGGACCTACAGTTCGCCGTATTCATCAACCATGACGACCTTGATGAAGAGTTCCTGGAGGAGTTCTACGGTCTAGAAAGTGGTCCGATACGCCTGCCCATAGGTGATCCCAGCGTGATAACGGTGGGTCCTGCCCGTGATAACTTCGGCATCTTCGTACCCGGCGTTTTGATAGAACTCTACCATGGAGAAGAGCGACTGGATATCAAGAGCACCGGCGCCACCGGTATTGCAACCTTCGAAGTCGAATACCTTAATCCCGTGGGAAAGAACTTCACCTTCATCGCCACCCATGATGAACTTGCGGTACCCTACGAAGGAGCCTTTACGGGACCGGTTTCCGGTAGTTTCGACCTGGATATAGGTGAGGTTGAACCACCTGAAACCTATACGGTACGCGTGGGCCCCATCCGAAATGCAAAAGGTGAACTCGTTTCGGGGGTAGGCGTACGCCTCTCATGGAACAGCTATCTTACAGGTGTCACCGATACCAACGGAATGGTTGACTTCGAGGTACCGGTAGATCCTGCTACGACCACATTCACTTACAGGATAACACACCACGAACTTGAAGACGGATACGTTACGGGCACCTTCACCGGCGCGAGGTCCGGCGGTATAGACATTAACATCGGAGAGATAGATACAGTCGAACCCGAAACGAACTGGATGCTCATCGCCGGATTGGGTATACTCATCATAATAATCATAATAGTAGTGATCGTTGTTATGAAGAAGAAGCCCGCTGCGGAAGAGCCGTTGGAAGAGGAAGAACCCTTGTTCGATGAGGAAGAAGAACCCTTGTTCGATGAAGAGGAAGAACCCCTGTTCGAAGAAGAGGAAGAACCCTTGTTCGATGAGGAAGAAGAACCCTTGTTCGAAGAGGAAGAAGAACCCTTGTTCGAAGAAGAGGAAGAACCCCTGTTCGAAGAAGAGGAAGAATTCTAAAACCACCCCAACCCCTTTTCTTTTTTTTCATTTTTTTATTTTCTTATTTACCAGTGAATGTGGTTTGACCTCGATGTATATTGGTTTCGCGAGGGGTAACATCTTTACTTAATTTGAAACGCTGTATCACATACGATGGAACCTGTATGGTCTAAAACCTTCGCCCCCAATTTCCGATAAAAATGCTGTAAATACTCTCGCGATGATCCGAAAGTATTTCCATTGAAAATAGTTCACTTTCCTCTCTTGATAGCTTTTTCACATCCTTGGGTATCCCTTCGACCAGAGGGCCTATGTTATGTTTATTTTTAACCATGAGCGTGTATAGCTTTTTCCCGTGCTTCTCCCCGAATTCCATCTCGTTCCATACCAGAAATGTAAAATTTTTATCAACACAAGCGCCTATTACCACATGGGCTCGTTTGATCAATTCCCTAATATCATCCCTCAGGCCATAGTCCGCAGGATTGATTACCTCATGGGCCTTGAGTTCGTGGATGATGGAAAGACACTGTCTTTCCGTATGCGTACGGAATATAAAGGGTGGATGACTGAAAAAGACGGTTTTACCCTCTAACTCATTCTTCCCCGACATTGTTTCCTCCGTTCTCGGTGGGCGGTGTATATTCCTCCACCTCTTCGGTCATTCGCTCGTGTTCTATATCCCGAACAACCCTTTCGAAGCCTTCTTGATAGCTTTTTGATATGACTAGTATACCCACGAATACCAATACGAACGCGATCACGGACAGGAGCGAATAAGGTTCGTGGTAATGGGTTACAGTGTGTCTCATTTCAACTGTTCCTTGGAATTCGGTGGGTTCGCCAACGTTTATCCAACGGTAATTCCTGTTCAGATAGTCTAAAGTAAGTTCGTCGTATGGCGACAATCGGTATTCCGATTGTTCAATATTTTCACCGGAGAAATATATCCATACATCGTGAGAGCCTTTGTTTACTATATATACTTCCTCTTCTATCACGTTATAGGGTCTGTATAAAGGGTATTCCATGAATCTACCCTGAACTTCACTATCCCATATATGTTCATAGGTATAGGTCCTCTGTGTTTGATAAATGGATGCGAATGATAGAATTACCGATAGAAGCATTATCAGGAATCCGAACCAGAACATACGGGAACGGATAGCTTTACGCCATATATTCGGTTCATTATTTCTTCTTTTCATGATTCATCAACTTCCCGACTCGTGCCAGTCGGCGTGACCCCTTGGTGTTCAAGAACTTTATAACTTGTCTCCTGTGTGTTCCGTATCATATCGAACTGTTAACTTGTGGGTATATCCCGAGAGTGAATCGATTTCGGATGCCTTTCGATGTATATGAGTTTGGGTTAATTATGATGCCGTATCACTCTCTTCCCCAGCATCAATGACCTCTTCCTTGACGACCTCGCCCTCATCGGAGATCACCTTTACCCTGAACTTGTATTCGATTTCTCCTGCAAAATGGCACCGTACGATGTGTCCTCTCTCTGCGGGTATCTTATAATCGGGTACCTCTTCGATACATACCCTCTTAGCGTAGGGACAGCGTGGGTGGAATCTGCATCCTTCCGGTATGTTGGTTCCGGCAGGGATATCACCACGTATAGGTATCTCCTTGATACGGTCCAATCTTTCAGGTTCCGGCTCGGGTATGGCAGTGAGGAGGGCCTGGGTATAAGGGTGCAGTGGATTGTCAAGTACGTTACCAACGGGGCCCTGTTCAACGATGTCTCCGAGATACATCACTCCGATGTGCTTTGCGAAGAACCTCGTCGTGGAAACATCGTGTGTGATATAGAGATAGGTAAGATCTTGTTTCTCTATCAGATCCTTCATCAGGTTCAATAGTTCTGCGCGTACGGATACATCAAGCATGGAAACGGGCTCGTCCGCCACTATGACGTCCGGGTTAAGTATGAGGCACCGTGCAATGGCTACCCTCTGTCTCTGACCACCTGACAGCATGTGCGGATATCTGTCTATGAATTCATCGGGAGGGGTCAGTCGCACGTTTTCGAGTGCTTCTTCTATTAGGGCACGTCTTTCCGCGATGGAACTACCTATGTTATGTATCAAAAGAGGTTCTTCCAGTATATCGTACACCTTGAAACGGGGATCCAGTGACGAGAAAGGATCCTGGTAGATCATCTGAGTCATCCTTCTGTAGACCTTCAATTTATAGGGGTCGTTTAACTTGGAGATGTTCTTTCCTTTTACGTAGACCTCGCCCGATGTGACATTGATCAATCTCATCAATATCTTGCCGACGGTTGTTTTACCGCATCCAGACTCCCCCACGAGGGCAAACGATTCCTTTTCCTTGATCTTAAAGCTGATATTGTCAACAGCTTTAACATACAGCTTCGGCTTTCTCATCATTTTGTTCATGAAGGATTGGCTTACCTCGAAATCCTTCTTCAGATTTTTCACCTCGATGACTGTTCTGGTCATATCTATGCACCTCTATCGTACAGATGACACATAACCTTCACTCCGTCTACTTCGTGAAATCCAGGTTCATCCTGAGAACACCTGTCAAAGGCCTGGTCACATCTCGGATGGAACCTGCAGCCCTTAGGTGGGTTTGTAAGTTCGGGCGGAGCTCCCGGGATGTACTCCAACCGGTCCACATCAACATGCAGCCTGGGAATAGCACCGATCAATTTTCGAGTGTAAGGGTGTTTCGGGTTCTTGTATATCTCTATAGCATCCCCGAGTTCCACTATGTATCCGGCATACATCACAGCGAGTTTATCCGAGATCTCTGCGAGTATGCTCAGGTCGTGGGTGATGAATATCATGGAATTGTTGAGCTTTTTCTTCAACAATTTCAGGTCGTTCATTATCCTCGCTTCCACTACCACATCCAGGGCAGTTGTGGGCTCATCGAGAATGACCACGTCGGGATCAAGGAGCAGTGCGGTGGCGATCACGATCCTCTGTTTCTGACCTCCGCTCAATTCGTGGGGATACCGATAGAATAATTCATAATCTATGTTTACCATGTCTAGATATTTGAAGCATATGTCCTTGGCCTCATCGCCTTTAATATTTTTTAAATATTTCAAGGGTTCCATCATCTGGTATCCCACGGTGTAAACGGGTGTCATGATGTCCATGGCACCCTGGAATACCATGGATATCTTCTGCCACCGTAGTTTTTTTCTGGCCTCTTTCTCGCTGAGGTCCGTGACCTCAAGGCCCCTTATGTCTATGCTGCCTTTGACTATCTTGCCGGGAGGTTGAACCATCCTCATCAAAGAGAAGGCCAGTGTACTCTTTCCGCAACCGCTTTCTCCCGCGATACCCATGGATTGACCGCCCTTTAGCTCGAAAGATGCATCATCGAGTGCTTTCACGGCACCCCTGCTTGTAAAGTAGTGCGTGCTGAGGTCATTTACCTTAAGTATTGTATTGTCGTCCATGATATCACCTCTGTCTCATCTTCGGGTTGATTACACGCTCCATCGCGATACCGGCGGATATGAACGCAAATCCTATCAGTATTATACCGAGACCGGGGAATATTACCCACCACCACATACCCGTTATGGTGGCACCGCCGCCGTGGGCCTGGGAGAGCATCGTACCCCAGGTAACGATGTTCGGGTCTCCGAGACCGAGTACTCTCATACCGGCCTCGGTGATGATGATACCGGGTATCATCAACGCGCCTTCGGCTATGGCATAGGGCAATAATTGTGGTATCATGTGCCGGGTGATAACCCTACGACCGCTTGATCCCAGTGATTGTGCGGCCTCCACGTATGTATCTTGTCTGATCTGAATGCCACGGGCACGTATGATCTTCGCCAGACCTCTCCAACCTAACACGGTATAAACTATTACAAATATCCATATGCTACTTCCGTATATGAACATAGAAAGGATCAGTATCGGGAAAATAGGGATCCCCAACAATATCTCGTTCAGTCTCTGCATGAATTCATCTACCCAGCCACCGTAATAGGCACTGGTCATACCGTACAACAACGCTATCGATATGGTGGATAGTGAGATTATTGCACCGAGTATAAGTGACCATCTTGCCCCCCATACCCAGCCCAGTGCGATATCACGTCTGGATGCGTCAGTGCCCATAAGGCCGTATCTCCTTCCCCTGAATATGGCTCTTGTTGTACCTTCGTCTATCTCCTGCACATCGGTTACAAATACGTTGAATGTGTAATCACCCTTGAGGGATTCTGGGTTTGTGAGTATTTTTTCATTCGCTTTGGCGAATGGAATCATATCCGTGTTCACCTGACCCATCAAAGGTACATCCTCATCTGTGTGGTAATCCAATCCGAACATATATACATGGTTCCGCCCGATCTGTGAACGTAGACCAAACGAGAAGTAAAAGTCATCCAATAATAAAATGTTCAGACCTCTGTTTGTCAATCTTATCATGTACCCTTCGTCGTCAGCCTCATCCGCCGTAACTCGCCATACGTTTCCCTCGTGTTGCCTGATCCCCCTGTTCGGTGAGAGGGGTATTTCATTATCGCTGAACAGTCCCAAGAGAGCGCTTTTTATGGGGAAGAACTGTCCCGCTGTGCCGAAATCCACGTAATCATCTGCGATGAGCAGGCTAACTTGGGCGGTTTCTCCGTCAACATCCTGTATGAAGTACCTAAGGTTTCCATCAATTATCTGCCAAAAACCTTCGTCAAGTAACGGATCTCTAACATTGATTAGTGCATCGCCCGACAGGTGGATGTCATTATCTTCGAAAAGATATCTTACCACTTCCAATACGGTTCCCGGCCTGAGTAGCTGTTCGTAGTCCAGGTAAAATCTTATCTCGTCCCTGAAACCCACGCTTACGGCGTAATTTTCGTCATCATCCGTCTCCCTTATGGTGAACACTATAGCACCCGCTTCGATATCCCAACCGTCATCCACACGGTGGATAATGGCACCTGCGGGTATATCGTACAGGTTCACATCGAAGGTGTGATATATCCCCGCTTCACGGTTCAGGGGGAAGGTGAAGTAATCTGTGATCATGGTCTCGACATGCATATCCGTATCGAAGATATAGATGTACTTACCGTCCACGATCCTGTACCCCTCTTCTACCTCTTCCAAGATCACTCCCGGTGTAAGGTCGATGCTTCCGTTATTTCTGAAGGCCGTGGTGATGTTACTGTGTATCGGCACAGTTTCATTATAGGTAACCGATTCGATTATCTGCCGTATCGTAACATTTTTCATTGTAAATGATTTTGTTTCCACTGTTACATCAAGGTTGTTATCGATGTGGTAGACATAGGGGCCGCTGCTGATCACCCAACCGTCATCCACGATCGTTATGTTTGCACGGGGAGAGGTTGCCAATGTTATCCCTCGCTCGAGGAATGCGGCAGTCACATTAGCGTGGATACGGTCATCGTCTTCCGGGTCAGGCAGGTACTGCCTCACCTCTTCGTCCAGCTGGAATATTACCCCGTCCTTTATCTTCGGTTCGACATCAACTCGGTAAGCTATGTCTATGTTCTCCTTTATCATAAATTCGTAGACGGTATCGTCCAGGAGCCAACCATCATGTTCCGTTGAGATGTTAGCGTGTTCCGTGAGTGTAAAATCATGTTCGTTGAATGCCGTACGTACCAGAGAGCCTACCTCTCCGAAATATAGGTCGTACACCTCTTCCTGCAGGTTAAAATCAAAAATGTGTCCTATGCTGGTTTCTATGGAGACCAGTAATTGTGTGTTGATGTTGTAGGTAAATATACCGTCCCTGATAACCCATCCGTTGGCCACGGATGTGAGGTTCGCGTATTGAGATAAACGTGCATTCTCCGCCCTGAAAGCGTCTGAGATATTGGCGTCTATGTACGGAAGGTCAAGATATTGTTCAAGGTTTGGATCCAGTTGGAATGATTCCGTTATCTCGGGATGTATCTCCAGGTATAGACCCTCCTCCGTATCCAGTACGTCGTAGTGATATATCCCATCGACTATATCCCATCCTCCGGGCTTCGCGGATACGGTGGCAGTTGGATTTAATACGATACCGTATTCCCTGAAAGCCCTCCTCAACATATCACTAGCTAGCCCTTCTTGCATGTAACCTTCCTTGGCAAATTCGCCAAGATCGAAGGCGAATTCCTCGTCACCCCTATGGCTGAACTGAAATCTCTCCGAAACACTCAACCTTTCTCCCTGTATGAAATTTATCACGGTTCCGTCAGGACGTGTGAGGTTTATCCATAAAAGGACCCTGTCACGGTTGCTTATGCCTCCGATCCTGAAGGTAATATCCGAAGGTGGATAATCGTAATCATTTCTGTAATTATATGTGAGGTACATCCCGTCACCGGTCACTACCGTCTCGTGGGGTTCTTCCATTATCTCGTGTGGGGCCCTTGACCCGGGCAGTAAAAAATCCACCCAGCTCGGTTGTGCACCACTGGGATTGTCTTGCCACGCGGTATAACCTTCCCAATTTCGGTCAACATCCGGGGCAAGTAACGGGGCTGTTATGGCGAGTATAAGCATGAATATTATTATACAAAGGCCTATCATGCCCATTTTTTGGCCCCTGAATTCCCTTGCTATGCTGAACACTCTTTCTTTTATGTCTTCGACTCTGATACTCATGTCATATCACCTTACACTTTTCTCTCTGCCCCCACTTCTACCCTGGGATCAAGGAAACCGTATATCAAGTCGGCTATGAGATACCCGAATACCCATAGTAGGGTAGTGATGTAAACCAAACCCATTATAACCGGCAGGTCGGAATTAGCGAATATCGCCGATCTGAAAAGGAAGCCAAGCCCTGGCCAGTTGAATATGACCTCGGTGATCATCGCTCCTCCTATGGATAGTAAGAAGGAGAGTATTGCACTGGTGACTATGGGGGGTGACGCTGTTTTCAGGGTGTGACCGTATATCACCCGGTTCTCTGGAACCCCTTTCGCCCTGGCGGCCATGATGTAATCATCCTGCAATACGGAGGTAACCATGTTCCGGGTAGCCCATGCTCTACCGCCAAAGGACACGAAAACTATGGTTCCCAAGGGCATAACCATCTTTTTGAGAATTCCTGTATAGTATTGCCATGCACCGTCACCTCTATCAGGGAATGGCAGTGCCGAAGCGTCGAACCACCCTAGTTGGTATGAAAAAATCAGTATCACTATCATCCCTACCCACCACATGGGCATGCTGGCGGTTATGACGCCGAATATGGACAGGAACTTGTCTTTCTTGGTTCCTGCGTGTTGTGCAGCCTTGAGGCCCACCATGATACCGATTATTATATAAAAGACCGCCGCAGTTGTGAACAACAACATTGTACGCGGTAAAAAGGTCAGAAGAATGGTCGAAACACGTCCGTTGGCCGCCCCGTAATAATGATTTGTGTGACTGTGTCCCAACCTGAAAAATAAAGTATTCCCTGTAGTAGCCATAACCCTTTCTATCAGGGGATCGTCTATACCATAAAAATCCCTTAGATACTCATAATGTTCTCTGGTGGCTTCTTCACGTTCCTCGGGGCTCAGATCTGGGTTCAAACCCATCGTGAATTGCTGCATACGCTGTGCGATAAGATGTTCTACCATCTCGTCGGATAATGCGCTGAAAAGCAGTGATATGATGAATACCACTATCACAAGAACGATTAGTGCATTCACGGTCCTCAATATGAAATACTTGAAAGATGCTGGCATATTGGTTGTTACAATCTAAGAAAGATATAAAACTTTTGGTCACAAAGAGTTATTATATGTGAGTGAATATTGTGGTTGGCGCGGCAAGGGGTAACACATTCATATGTTGTATCTGTCACCTACTCAGCGGTTACTTAAAAAAGCTCATAATACATTCGAGCAATAATAAAAAGAAAATAAGGGAAGGGGTTTTGAGGGTTTTTGATACCTTCTACGGATCACCGCTTCTTGTGGTATATCACCACGGCGAAGACAACGCTTACCGCCAGCAAGAAGAACAGGAATCCGGGAACTTCCTCGGGTTCGGGGTCAACCTTTACGGTCACTATTTCGTCGCCGAACTCGATAAGGTACGTTCCTGGTTTGTCGAGTTCCTCGGTGAACGTGTGCTCTGCTGAGCCTCCGGCAGGTACGGTAAGTGTGTACTTGACGACTCCGTTAACGTATACGGGTTCGTTGCCTGCCACACCACCGGTGTTCTCCGCACTGACCGAGATGGTCACCGTCAGAGACTTTTTGCCGGTGGTGGGTGAGACGCTGAGGTCGTGGTTCACTATGACCGGGCCATCAACCGGTGGTTCGCCCGTTACAGTTACTGCTTCGGTCAGACCGCCCCAGAAGATCAGGTATCCACCCGGGGTGGCGAATTCGTGTTCGAAAGTTTCCGTCACAGTTTCGCCTGCAGGTACCACTACTTCGAAGGTATCCACACCGTTGATCTTTACCCAGTCACTGTCTTCATCGTCACCGACGTTGGTTACGCTTACGGTGATCTCCACATCGAGGGGTGCTTCACCGCTGGTGGGGCTCACTGAGAGTGTGTAGTTCTCAAAGCCTGGAACACCTATATACGGCCCTACTTCCACCGTCCGAGTCTGGTCACCCCATCTTACTGAATAGGTGCCTTCGGACAGTGTGTGTTCGAATTCCACTTGGTAGTCGTTGGTATTCGCAGGTACCGTTATGGCTCTGATAGCGGTTGTTCCGAGATACACGTTCGCTGTTTCTGCGGCCGAACCTACATTGTTAACCGTCGCCGTTATGGTTACCGGCAGGGGCTCAAATCCCGCAGTGGGTGTTACCTCCAACCTGTAGTTCTCTAGCCCACTCGTGGACTCGGTTATCAAGAAGCTAGCCCTGCTTCTGGCCGGGAACGCCTGTTCCATGTAGACGGTCTCGATCACCAAGGAGTAAGCATCGCCAACGGTCCAGGTGGATGTTACACTGCCTGGGATAGATACTTGGACGTAAGAGGCTCCTCCGATAATCGCGAGTTCCAGCTCTGTGGTCTCATAAACGACCTGATCGAATTCATCGATAACGGTGGCTGTCAAATCGAGGTGCTCCTCCTCATCCATGGCGACGTTTCGTATACGCCTGATGGGGTACTCCTCGAATATCCTAGCACGCACGTTCGCGTTGAATACTTGGCCTTGTTCAAGGGTCATCGGTACGGTCATGGTACCGTGTCTTGCACTGGCGATGTAGAGCTTATCTCTCCAGTAATCATCGGGCCACGGGTAACCATCGCCCTGCGTGTGCCTCTCCATCTCTACGACCAGATTAATGGAGTCGTAATTTACTATCTTGAAGGGGCCTTGGGTTATCCATGACAGCCCGTATGCCTGCTGCCATGCGGTTATGGCCTCTATCTCTGCGGTGTGTTCCGCCGGCGTTATGGGTGTCGGTCCGTGGTCCAGATACGGGGGTATCTTGGCGGGGAGTGCTCCCAGACCTCCGAGGTTGCGCAGTGTGTTCCTGAGGTCCACCGTCTGCTCAGGGCTTATAAAGTGCACATAATTCGTGCCTGCCAGATTCGTCCACTCGTATCTTTCATGTTCTGTGTTACCTGAATCCGCGTACTCGGTGATGGGATCCCACCTCAATTCTGTGACCGCCTCGTAAAGCTGCCATGGGTGCATGGGGAAGGCCGGGTAGTATCCGGCTATCTGTACCGTTGCCGGGAAGGTGTAATCGCCCCAGAAGGTGACGATACCCTCGTCAGCATCGATTATCTCGATAGCTTTCAGTGTTTGGAAGTAAGGTCTGCTTCCGCCTGAGAATGACGAGTGGTAATACGGTACTCCAAGAGCACCCACATCCGTACCGTAGGACAACTGCTTGGCGAAAGCGTGCCAGGCCATTATATCCCTGACTGTCATGTCATGTCCGGAGTGCCAAGTGCCCAGGTGGTAATTATAGGTGACTGCAGTTGCCACTTTATCAACAGTTATAAGATCTCCTGTTGCTAGATCATAGGTGTAAGCACCGTTTATCCACTCTTCTTCCTGTACATCGTAGAACCACACATCACTTCCGGTGGGAACGTCAAGGTTCCTTACGAGTGCACCGTCCCCATCGAATTCGTAATCCATCTGGATCATGATGTCGCCAGGGGATATGGATTTGCCGTAACGTGCGTTGAAGATGGGCGCGGTGTTCTCATCAGCGTCGAATTCCGCTCTCATGGAGATGGCAGTACCTCTTGCTGGATCCAGCATGGTACCTCCGTCATAAGTCATCCTCTGTTGCATGACGCTGTAGTAATCGGCTGAACCTGCGATGTTGTTCCAGTTATCCATGTACAACACACCACCGGGTGAATACTGTGCTGCGACCAATTTACCATCGTCCGTTTTTATCGTTCTGGGTGAGAAGAACTGCGACCACCCGGTCACCGCATCGCTTGCGACTTCCGTTACCGCGTCCTTGTTCAACGGCACGATGTTGGCCTTCAACTGGAGGAACACCCTTGCAGACCGGTAGATACCGACATCGGATACGTGTCTAACGTACTCCCAGTAGGTTTCCTCGTCCGGTACCTGTCCGGTCATGAGTGGTATGGCGTAATCGTTGAGAAGATCCTGTGCATATTCTTCCTTGTCCTGATACCTGTATCTTGTGCCCGGGGGCATCAGATCACCGGTCATGAATGGATAATAGATGGTGTAGAACTGACAAACTGTGGCGTGGTTGTAGGCTACGGTTGCGGATGCGATCCAACCGCCCGTGTACCATCCCCAGATATAATCTGCTGGATCTGTGAAGAGCCATAATTGGATAAGTTCACGGCCGGCCTCGTTCCTGTTAACTTTTATGCCGCAATCCTCTAACAGTTCGGCGAGTCGCCTGCCCGTCAGAAGACGTGTGTCGTCATTACGTAGCAGTCCCGTGACGGTTATGTCATCCCAACTGCCACCCGGTGGTCTGTACTGCCAGAATTGTGTGGGTGACTGTGCGGGAGGTCTCATCTCACCGGCTATCAACGGGTCGTTCATCGCTGCGGTCATGGCATCCTGTATCATGCTATTCGCCAGAGCGAAATCTCCCGTGTAGGTTAATCCGTATTTTTCTTCCAGTTCCTTGAGATGTTCATCGTATGCAGGTGTTATGGGCCCTATCGCCTGATACATGGGGAGACCGTAACCTTCGTACAGAACCTCGACGAATTCCTGCCTGCTCATCAGATGGTTTGTCGCGTGTCGTACCTCTCTGAGGGCAAATGGATTCATTTGCAGATCTCCCGTTCCGGATACATCAACCTCGAATCTGGACGGTTCCGTCCAGGCGGTGTTGTAGGTCATCTCATCGTACGAACCGAAGCTGTCCAATGGCAACAGATTTTGTTTCCAATGATCCGGGATACCCGCATAGGCCTTTCCGTCCACCGCTTGGAGGAAGGCATCCAGTGTACCTGAGGCGGTATCGCCCAGACCCACGGTCAGCTCCATTCTCACTTCCAGCCTTATCTCTTGGACATACTGGTCCGCTGAGGCTGGATTGCTTCCAAAGACTACGAATAAGCTGCTGACTAGTACAGCAACCATAAGCAGTCCAAATATCTTTTTGCATTTCATGGTTATTCTACCTCAATTTAAGTGAAAAGCTAAATTGTATATAAAGTTTACGGGGAACATCTGTCGTAATCGGAGTGATTAGGACACGGACATGCAAAAGATATATTAACCTTTTGAATACTCCACATATCATATGGATGCAGATACGAGAGGACTCCTCACTTTGGTGATGTTCGTGATCAATTACGTGATACTGCCCGTAGGGTGCATATACGGTCTTTGGCGACTTTGGGGTTGCGACATCTATATCAGGATGGATGAAGATCATTGGTCCGGCGATAACATCGACCTCCGGGCGAATATCAAAAGGGAATTAAAGCGCACCAAGGTATTCTTCGTTGCATTCCTCATCATCTCATTCTCCGTCTGGGGTCTCACCTTCTCCATAGTGTCCGATAACAGTGTAAGGAGCGAGAACGTGGGATCTTTTTTATCGCCCCTGATAATGGACCCGGTTATTGAATCCCTGGGACCGTCCTACGATACTGCCAGCATAGTCGAGGAGATGGAAGAATATTCACTCAGATGGATGTACGAGGACATAGCTGGTGTGGTGGATTTTGACGACCTTACAAGGCTTCCGGGAAGATTGGCAGTATACCGTTTACGTGATACCAGGTACATCATAACCTATACGTACCTGACACCGGTACCCATGATGAGGGCCTACGGCTTCCGGTTCGTCTCCATAGGTGACGGGACATACCAAATGATACATTCCCGTGAAGAGACTTACATATACCCCATGTATCCGGACATAACCGGCATAGCCGACCCTTGGTGACCGGATTGCTTTAATAACGCCCCCGCCATGGGATACCCATGTACGATCTCTCCGTTGTACTGATAGGTACCAAATACACGGGTAACATGGGCGCTGTCGCCAGGGTGATGAAGAATTTCGGTTTCAGCAAACTGATACTGGTGGATCCGCCGGCGGTGGATGACGATGCGATCTCAAGGGCCATGCATGCCGCGGATATACTGGATAACGCCATGGTTTACGAAAGTCTCCATGATGTATTGAGGGATCACGACCTTTTGGTGGGAACTTCCGGTATAGGTACCGTCAAGGAGAAACATTTCCTGAGACATTCCGAGGAGCCCGAGGCCTTTGCGTCAGACATCTTGGATTACAGCGGCAGGGTGGCTCTCCTGTTCGGCCGTGAGGACATAGGTTTGAGGAACGACGAGTTGAGTTCGTGCCACCGGTTGATCACCGTACCCACTTCCGACGAATATCCCATAATGAACCTTTCACACGCGGTTTCCGTGGTACTTTACGAGCTTTTCAAGATTTCTTGCCCTAAGGTGACTACGGAACAACATGAGGAGGTTTCACCCGATAACAGTGAACTCCTGTACCTCATTTTCTCCCGCATACTCGAATATTCCGATTACCCCGTGCACAAGCGTGAGAGGACCGAGATAATGTTCAGAAGGATGCTGGGAAGGGCGATGATAAGGTCCAGGGAATATCACCGTCTTATGGGCGTCTTCAGCCACATCGAAGAAAAATTGCGTTGAGCACCGTTCCTCATTCCCGCTCCTTCTCCCTGAGTAGCCTCTTCAATTCGTCCCTGTCACCGGCTTCGAGGCCGAAGTATTCCTGGAATTTCGGGCTAGTTCTTACGGAATATGTCCTACCCGTCTTCTCCACCAGTATCAATCCCTTCTCCTTCAACTCGTTCACATGCTGGTAAACCTTTTCCCCCAGCTTCTTTCGCAGTTCGCTCTGTTTCACCGGTTGATAATATGCTATCATGGCAGCAGTTTTCAGAAGGTCCTCCTCCATGTCCTCCTCCATCACGGGAAGGGCATATTGCTTGAACTCTGCCTTGAGCTGCATGGAATAGCTGGGACCCACCTTTATTATCTCCACCGCCGTACGACGGTTCCTGTACATGCTCACGAGTTTCTTCAACCCCTTTCTCACCTCCCTTCTGTCCATCCCGGTGGACTCCTCTATCTCGGGAACACTCAGTGGTCTTCCCGCGGAAAAAAGGGCAGCCTCCACTATCTCAACTGACATCTCTTCTTCCGGGTCGCTTTCCTCTTCAAGACCGTCTGCGGTTGTGTTCATATGCCCCGTTATTAATGTACAGTATATATCAATCTACCGCTCCGACAGGTGATGCAAAAAAACATATACCCTGCGTATTTATACGTTGTTCATGCCCGTGATTTCGGTTGATCCCAGGGAACTGTCACGTCTGAGCGATATCCACGAGAGCGAGTTACTGAGGATACTGCCCCGACTGGGGGTTGACGTTAGTGTCGCGGACCAAGGCAAATGGGAGCTAGAGGTATTCCCCGACAGATGTGATATGCTCTCCGTTGAAGGCGTCTCCAGGGCGGTCAAGGGGCTCGGAGGTAGGGAAAGGGGCTGCCCGGAGTACACCGTAAAACCGACTGACATAGTCACAGAGGTGGAGTTGAGCGTGCAGGATGTACGACCGTTCATCGTCACCGCATTGGTAAGGAACGTGGAGCTGGATGACAGATTGTTAAGATCACTCATGGATATACAGGAAAAATTACACCTCACACTGGGGAGGAACAGGCGAAAGGTGGCCATCGGTGTCCACGATTTCCATCCTGTAAAGCCCCCCTTCATCTACAAGGCGGTAAAGCCCGACGAGATATCCTTCGTACCCCTGCAGAAAAGCACCGAGATGAACCTGGGAGACATACTCGAGAAGCACGAGAAGGGTAGGGATTACGCCCACATAATCGAGGGCAAGGATAAATATCCGGTGATACTGGATTCGAACCATGAGGTCCTTTCATTCCCACCCATCATCAACGGTATCTTGACACGGGTGACACCGGAGACGGACACTCTGTTCATAGATATGACCGGGACCGATGAAAAGGCCCTGGTCAACTCACTCAACATACTGTGCACAATGCTGGCGAGCCGGGGGGCGGACATACACTCGACCACAGTATCCTACGGGGGCAGGAAAAAGGTGTTTCCTGACCTGACCCCGGGGCAACTCCGGCTGGATCTGGACGAGGCCGGAACGCTACTTGGCATACCCCTTGACACCGACAAAGCCGTGGATGCCCTTGAACGGATGAGGTATACCGTCCGGGATATCTCCGGGGGGCAGGCGAACTTGCTCTACCCGGCCTACAGGCACGATATACTGCATCCCTGGGATGCCGTGGAGGACCTCGCCATAGGTCTGGATTACGAAAACTTTCCGGGAATGATGCCCCGTACGGTCACCGTGGGGAACGGCACCCGTAAAAAGGAAACCGAGAATACCGTTGCGGAACTACTGGTGGGATACGGCTTCAACGAGGTAATGAACTTCCCTCTGAATA
>JAFDTY010000085.1 GCA_019594055.1 Candidatus Haladaptatiplasma halalkaliphilum
ACCGGTTCGGGCGGTTTGGCGGACACACCGTGGCCTTGCGGCGGAAGAGATCCGTCCAACACCCGCTTCAGTCCGTACCCTATGGACGAGTTTCACGGAACCGTTCTCTGGACCTTCGATACAGGAAGGTCCATTACATCCACCCCCATCATAGGTACGAACAATAACATATACGTGGGCTCCGTTAACAACAACCTCTATGCGATCTCATCCAGTGGTATGTTAAGATGGTATTTTACTGCGGACAGTGACATCAGGAGTTCTCCGTTACTCGATACAAACGGCAACATATACTTCACCAGCCGTAACGGTGTATTGTACGCCCTGGATGACAACGGTCAACTTGACTGGAGCATAGATTTTCCTGGTAGGATAGACAGCCATCCGGTAATGGGTGAAGACAGCACGATATATCTTGCATCCAGTAAAGGGTTTATATATGCTATCCGATCCAGCCGCGCCTTGGAGCTAGGGGGTACGGTGAGATGGTCCTTCGATACCGGTAAGATATTATACGCCTCACCAACAATCGGAGCGGACGGGACATTATATATCGGCACGGGCAGAGATTTTCACGACGACCACAGTCTGTTATACGCCATAAGCCCGGAAGGTGAAGAGTTATGGTCCACACCCATACCCGCGGTGGTTACCACACCTGCCACACTAGGGTCCGACGGCACCATATATTTCGGAACCACGGAAGGATATGTTTTCGCGGTCTCGTCCCATGGCGATATACTGTGGTCGTACGGCACGGAAGGAAGGATTAGTACCTCCCCGGCGGTCACGCCCGATGGCAACATATATTTCGGGTCAATGGACGGGCACATATATTCCATAGATGCCAGCGGGAACCAGAGATGGAGATACGAGACCGATGGATACATAAGGGCATCACCGGGAGTTTCAGCCGATGGAAGGATATTCATAGGGTCCAGCGATGGTAACTTTTACATCCTTGACGATGATGGTGAGTTGCTCAGGAAGGTCTATTTAGGCAGCCCCGTTCTTTCATCGGCTTCCATGGACTCGGGTGGTACCATCTATGTGGGTACCAACGACGGCAGATTGCATGCCATCAACAGAGGTCTACATCCTAGACCGGGACCACCCCTACTACCACAGGCATATTTAACGGAGAAAAATCTGGTCAACATATCTTGGGAACCCCCAGGGATAGGAGAACCCACGCATTACAACATCTACAGGCGTACCAATGAAACCTCCGAGGTGTATCGGAGTTCGGTCCAATCCGACCGCCTTTATTACGTGGATCATGCCATCGAGAAGGGCAACGACTACACCTACAGGATAAGCGCTGAAAATCACCTTGGGGAATCTCAACCCAGTGAACTTGTGACTGTTTCCATACCCCTGGAAGTTGTGGAGGAGGAAGGATCCCTACAGCTCATGATCATAATAGGTATCATAGCTGTTTTATCGGCAATTTCCATCGCACTAACTGCCAAGATACTACGAATGAAGAGGGCCACCAAGATGATGTTTATGGATAATTTAAAGAGGGGCGATGATTTAGAGTGTCCGATCACATGCCCTTTTTGCGGGCATCATTACCTGGAGACGAGAGGTAAACATATTGGAAGGTGTCCTCGTTGCAAGAGTATGATACACCCTGTAGTGTTCTGATGTAACCAGGATAGAATGTAATATATACCCGTGTTCGTATCTGTTATCATGGTAGTTGAAAAGAGGAATGCGGGCAGGCGGGCGGCGGACTATGTTAATGATGGTATGGTGGTGGGGTTGGGGACAGGTTCTACCGTTCGGTACACCCTTGAAAGACTTTCGGAAAGGATATCCCGGGAGGGCATCGATATCGTTGGCGTACCGACATCCAGGGCAACGGAAGCTCTGGCAAGGGAACTCGGTATACCCCTTTCCTCGCTGGACGAGTACAATCATATTGACATGACCATCGATGGTGCTGACGAGGTGGACCCCGGATTCAACCTGATCAAGGGCGGGGGAGGAGCGCTTCTCCGTGAAAAGATGGTTGCCTACCGTTCCGAACAACTGATAATCGTGGTTGATTCGTCAAAGATGGTCGAAGTACTGGGGATGGAATTCAGGCTTCCCGTGGAGATCGTCCCGTTCTGGAGTTCGAATGTGATAGAGAGCGTGGAGGAGTTGGGGTGCTCTGCTACCCTCAGATCCGTGAACGGTAATCCCTTCAAGACGGACAACATGAACTACATAATAGACTGCAAGTTCAACGGAATCGAAGACCCCGGAAGGTTATCTCTGGAACTAAACGGTATTCCGGGTGTGGTGGAGAACGGTCTTTTCGTCGATATGGTATCCAAGGTTCTGGTAGGTAAAAAAGAAGATGTCGAGGAGTTCTCAGTAAATTGATTTTACAAGCTCGTCTATGGCGTTCAGATTGTCCCTTATATCGTTTATCCTCTCATTCTCTTCGGCGCGTATCTCCTTGATTATCTGCCTTATGGTTTTATCCAGCCTGTATCCGTGAACAGGTCGACCTTTACCTTCCTTCTTGATATCCCGTTTTTTTACCCAATCACGGTTTCTGAGCTCCTGCATTGCGATGGACACTTCAGGCTGCCTGAGTTCCGTAGACATCTCGATCTCCCGACTCGTGGTTTCTTCCCTTGAAGCTATGAAAACCAGTGTCTTTGCCACGTTTTTCTGCAAACCGGTCTTCGCCAGGCGCTCCAACAATTCTTCCTGTTCCTTAGTCAATATCCCCTTTGTCATTATATACACCTTTTATTAGTACACTAAATATTCCAACAAGAGGTATATATACTTTACTAATACTGATGTTTGAGTTTGTGCATACTCCACGACCACAACATGTTGATATATATATGGTTATAATCTACATATATAATAACACACCCAAAAACACCATATACCCATATATACAATATACCTCCCATGAACCACGATGCTAAGGCGCTGATACGTAAGTACGCTCTTCAAAATGCGGTTAAGTTCGATGGTAAGGGGACCGCTGGAGCGGTGATGGGGAAGGTCATGGGTGAATCTATTGAATGCAGGAAGGACCCCAAGGGTACTAAAAGACTCATAGAAGAGATAGTCGGAGAGGTGAACCGAATGTCCCCGGAAGAGCAGTTATCCGAACTCAAAAAAGTTTTACCTGAATATTTCATGGAAAAAGAAGTGGTGGATACACCCAGACTTCCCGAGATCCAGGGGGATCGTATAGTTATGCGCATGGCACCCTACCCCAGCGGCCCACTCCACATCGGTAATGCCCGTATGGCAATCCTCAATGACGAGTACGTTAAAAGAAACAACGGCAAACTCATACTGGTATACGACGACACCATCGGTTCGGAACAGAAAAAACCTCTCCTGGATGCTTACGAACTAATAGAGGATGGTTTAAAATGGCTGGGTGTGGAATGGCATGAAGTGCACTACAAATCAAAACGTATGGAACTATATTACGAATACGGAGAAAAATTACTATCATCTGGAGACGCCTATGTGTGCGAGTGTTCCGCCGGAACCCTGAGGTTGAACCGTGAGAAAGGACTCGAGTGCAAACATAGGGATAGGGCTACGGAAGATAATCTGAAGCACTGGGAAGCCATGCTTAAAGGTGTCTTCGATGAGGGGGGAGCCGTTGTGCGGATAAAAACCGATATGGGTCATCCGAATCCCGCATTCAGGGACAGGGTTCTGTTCCGTATCTCCAGGTCACCACACCCTCTGGTAGGTGACAAGTACCACGTCTGGCCCCTACTTGAATTCTCCTGGGCGGTGGACGATCATCTGCTGGGTATGACCCATATACTCAGGGGCAAGGACCTCATAATCGAGGACGATATGGAGAAGTACATCTGGGACCTGTTCGGGTGGAAACATTGCGAATTCCTCCACTACGGAATGTTACGACTGAAAGAGTTCAGGTTGAGTAAAAGTGATTTTCAGCAGAAGTTGAAAGTCAACGAGATAACCGGATGGGACGACCCGAGAACATGGTCACTGCAGTCCCTTCGAAAGCGTGGGATCCAGCCGGAGGCACTACGGGAATTCATACTTGACTTCGGGATGTCGTTGACCGATGTAGAGGTACCCGCATCGAAGCTGTACGCCAAGAACCGTGAACTCATCGATGCCATGGCCAGCAGATATTATTTCGTGCCTGAACCGACTGAGATAAAGCTGGAGGGAGATATGGATACCCGTACAGCGAATATTCCCAGACATCCTGACGACCCAAAAAGAGGTAATCGTGTACTTGAGGTCGGCGGGAGTGTTTACATACCCAGTGAGGAGTACAACAACGGTCTTGGCAAGGAGATACGGTTGAAAAATCTCTGTAATATACAACTCTTGAATGGAATAGGGAGGATAACGGGTGTCGATAACAAGGATATACTGAAGATACAGTGGGTTCCCGAGGGTATGGACTGTACTGTTGAGATGCCTGACGGCACCCGGGAGCACGGTTTGGTTGAAACAACCTTCAACGAAGTGAAGGAAGGCGAGATAGTCCAGTTCGAGAGATACGGCTTCGTGCGTTTGATCGACAGGGAAAGAAAGGTGGTCGCCTTGGCCCACAGATGATTTTTTTGGTACGCCAAATGGCACAATTATGGTAAAATAGACACATTATCTAACTCTAACTACCGGATCATGTTTGTACATCTAAAAAAGTAATTTCATAGTCTCAAAAGATTCGGCCAGCATTTAACCTTATTATTTGAAAAGATAATTACCGCACTGAATTTTTTTGTAATGTTGTTCTCTATAATGATAATTTCGATGGACCGCCCTGTAATTATAATATCTGTAATTTATTATCCAGTTGTACTTATACGCAACATTACTGACCCGAAAATAATGTTCAAATTACCCCTTTTTAACATTCTCTGTATAGAGAATTACAACGATTCGTATATATCCTATGTGTTAAATAACTATATTACAAGTTGTGTAAACAAAGGTGGAAAAAATGAACAGGCTAAGAAGGAAAGACGAAGGCGCCATGGGTATCGGGACCCTGATCATCTTCATCGCGATGGTCTTGGTTTCAGCGGTAGCCGCAAGTGTACTGATCTCAACCGCGTTCAACCTGCAGCAGCAAGCGTTGAGGACTGGAGAAGAGGCAATCCTGGAAGTATCGAGCTCGTTTCTGGTACTCGACAGATACGGTATTTCTTCAGGTGGAGAGATACATACCATCGTGCTGAAGGTGGGTCTTGCGGCTGGTGCTAGCGGACAGGATCTGAACCAAACGGTAATACAGATGATGACCGCAGACGGCGAGGTCAACCTGCTTGCGAACCGTACGGCAGATGCAACACACTACGGGTACGCATCAATAATCAAGCAAGAAGGTCGTGAGGAAAATTCGCAATACGTGGAGTCCGGTGACCTCTACGCGATAACCCTTAACATAACGGCCACTGCACTGGATGAGCTCGGAACCCAGGCAAGGGTAGACATAAACATCATACCCAAACACGGAACGCCCACATACGTACGCATAGCAACACCGCCGACCATAACCAATGAATATGTCCGGCTATAGGCAAAAACCACTTCCTTTTTTATTTTTTTCGATAGTTTGAACGAACAGGATAAGACTTCATTGCTAATAGAAAATATGATAATGAAAAAAAGCCGCGCAATCTGAACCGATTCCGCTTTTTGTTTTTCATCTCTTACTTCGCCAATATAAGGGAAGAATGGACAGGGATCTTCAAATTTCCTAAGAGATGAAAAAAAGCCGCGCAATCTGAACCGATTCCGCTTTTTGTTTTTCATCTCTTACTTCGCCAATATAAGGGAAGAATGGACTGGCATCTTCAAATTTCCTAAGAGATGAAAAACCATTTTTGAGCTAAATGAGATATATAGCTATAACAACGGATTACGATGTGAAAAAATTTTCGCCCATAAAAGACATTATCATAGTTGATAATAGAAAGAAAACTTATATATCGAGTCGGAAGACTATTTATCCTCAAAAATGGCGGAAACCTGCACATCCCTGTAATCCGGGGCAAAGATGGTGTGGACAAACCCTGGATGCCTTTTTTCCTTCGCCATGTCCCGCAAAGGATTCTATAAAAGCGGGACCCCCATCTTTACCTTTCTGAAAAGTGCGTTAGCGCACATTATCAACGATGAGAATGATGACGAATAATATAAAAGGATTGATGAGGTAGTATTTTGTATGCGTATCATAAGGGCACTATCGGCCATATTGATGTTTATTAGCATTATCAATTCAGGTACGCCCTTTTTCTTCTCCGCGTGTGGAAGTACAGCGAATTATACATCAGAATTCGATCAGGTGGGAGAATTCCAATCACCTATCTTCTGGTCTCCGGACCACGGTGTAACATTCAACAGGTCCCATTCCAACAATTTTTCATCGGTTCTTGATCATCATGGGGATATCCATGTTGTATGGGAAGATGACAGAGATAACATTAGTAACATCTATTTTGTAAAAATGCGTAACTTGGACGGCCAAAAACTCATAAACGATTTCAAGGTATCTCATTCCCTAGGACCTGCAGTGAACCCCAGAATAGCCGTGGACGAACCCAACAGGATATACATAATGTGGCAAGAATATACCGGTGCGATATGGAACATCTATTTCTCGGAACTCAGATATGACAAGGAAAATATCATCCTATACCGTGATCGTTTATTGGTCTCCGGTCTCAATACACCCTACCCTGTCGATTTCAACATAGAGATGGGGGGTTCAAACATCATACATATGGTCCTTGAGGATGCGGAAGCTGGCATCCAAAACATATATTACCAAAGTTTTTCAACGATTTTTTACTCCATCCTTGGTAACATGCGATTAACGAATACACCCGGCAATTCCTCCTCACCTCAAATCATCACTGAAAACAACGGCCATATACATCTGATCTGGATGGATGAAGAGGATGAAAATAGCGGATTATATTACAAGAAGTTCGATGATCGGTTACACATTATGATACCGAGACGACGTTTGACCGTAACCGGGGAATCAACAAGATTCGATTTCGCTACCGATTCACATGGGGATATACATGTTGTTTTCGACGATAACCGGTATCACAACCACAAGAGAGACATAATATACACCAAACTGGATGGAGAAGGGAGAACCTTGATAGATGATACTCTGGTTACACCGAGAGAGAACAAAAAGGATTCCTTTGGCCCGAGTTTGACTGTAAATCAAATGGACGAGGTGTACATAGTATGGTCCGATGGTCGGAATTATGACCATAAAGGAGATGATGAATACGAACTATACCAGGCACCGGTGGACATATACATTCAGAGGATGGATGAAAATTTCTTTATCCTGGGCGAATCAATAAGACTTACGGGAGATATGTCCCGTTCCGTCTACCCTGTCATCATGACAGATGATAATAATGAACAACACCTATTGTGGGTAGATGATAAAAACGGTTTGCAAAATATATATTATAAAAGAACGGAAAAGTCCGATCTGATACTCGAATCCGTAGTCATGGAACCCCAGGAACCCGTGATCCACGAAAATATCACTTTTGCCTG
>JAFDTY010000069.1 GCA_019594055.1 Candidatus Haladaptatiplasma halalkaliphilum
ATACCTTTGTCAAAGTGGTTGAATCCCACGAGACCACCGACGTATCTGTTCCCTGTTGTATTTCCTTCGGCATAGGAATCGAATACCGCACTTTGTAGGCCGTTCCATCCCACGAGACCACCCACATACCAATCACCCCCGTTCACATCTCCGGATGCATACGTGTTTGAAACCGTTCCCCGTCTACCAATCACACCCACGAGGCCACCTACACCCCATCCACCGGAACCGGTCACGTCTCCAGATGCATACGAGTTCAATAACTTGCCATCGTTGTACCCCACGAGACCTCCTACATACGAAGACCCTTCCACGGTGCCGGTTGAATACGAGTTCTCCACCGTGCCAAGCCAGGAGTTCGAACCCACGAGACCTCCTACACCACCATCTCCTCTCACTGTTCCCGCAGCATACGAGTTCGACACCAAACCACTGTTCATTCCCACAAGACCACCTACTGACCAACCAGTCCCGCTCACGGCTGCATCTACAACCCCTACATTGCGTACTTTCCCGTCCGTGTGAATATATCCGAAAAGGCCCACATAGTTAGTGCTCGTTCTGTTGAGATGCAAACCACTTATCGTGTGATTGTTACCATCAAACCACCCCATGAAGGGTGCGATTGAGTCACCAACTGGCTGCCAACCGTGTGTGTTGGGATCGTTATACTCTATATAACCCTCTGTTTCCCGATCAATATCATCATTTAAAGTAAAATTTCCGTCAAGGTCATATCTGACAAGGTTCAATCCGTGCCAATCGGATATACCGAGTGCTTCGAGTTCACCTATATTTAGCAGTGGATAGGTAACGCCATTCACTATATTCCACCTGTATCTCATATCCCTGTCGCTCTCATCGGTTATGTCTTTTATGATCCAATTGGGGGTGAACGTTCCAATATCCTTCATCTCCACGGTGGCCTTTCCTATCCCACCGTCACTTGTTGCCATACCAGAGGTATCAGTATCCCAGAAGGAGTTATACACTTCACCTGAATTCCAACCCACCAGACCACCTACATAAAAGCTTCCATGGACCGAGCCAGTGGAATAAGAATTGATTACATCGCCCTCGTTTCCGCCGACCAAACCGCCAATGCCATTGGTACCGTTCAATGCTACTATAGAATATGTATTCAATACGGTTCCTGTATTGATCCCCACGAGACCGCCGATATCGGTTTCTCCAGATGAGTTACCACCGCTAAACGAACTGTAGATCGCTCCGCTGTTCTCACCCACCAGTCCACCTACCCGCGCTGTACCACTAACATTGGTGTTCGTATATGAGTAATCTAATAGACCAATATTATTGTGACCTACAAAACCACCAATTTTTTCATCGCCGGTTACAAATCCCCTAGAATAGGAATTTGTGATGAAACCCCCAAAATTTTTTCCTACGAACCCTCCGACTTCATGTACACCTGTAATGTTTACCATCGAATAAGAATTTTCAACCACACCATAATTTGTGCCTACAAAACCACCTACTTGCTCCACACCAATCACCTCAACTATGGCATACGAGTTCTTCAAAGAACCTGAATTAGATCCTACCAAACCACCTACGTAAATGTTTCCATCCACATCCCCGAGAGCATAGGAATCGGACACAAAACCCGAACTACCGCCTAAAAACCCGCCTACATACTGTTCACCTCTTACTGACCCTATTGAATACGATTTTTCCACCGTACCGTAGACATTCCTTCCAACTAGCCCACCTACATAACTATCCCCGTTTACATTGCCAGTAGCATACGAATCGAAGATCTTACCATCACCCCATAAACCATCGTTGTACCCCACCAAACCACCTACATATTCATTCCCGCTTACGTTAACGGATGTAGATGAACTCGACACTGTGCCGGCGTTTCTTCCCACGAGACCGCCTACACTGCGTCCGCCTATCACGTTTCCAGAAGCGGTAGTTGTTGACACGGATCCTTCAAGATTATAACCTATAAGGATACCCACTCCCGTATTACCTCTCACAACCGCATCCTCTATCATCACGTTCGTTACATTCCCTCTATCAAGATAGCCGAACAAGCCCAGATGAGACACAAAGGGCAAGTCTATATCCAGACCTGATATCGTATGATTATTCCCATCAAACTCTGCGGCAATATACGGGATATACAAACCCGGTGCATCAGACATATCGATACTCCCGAAAAGATCAAAACGATATCCTTTCCTCCCTGAAAAGCCTAGAACGTCTCGCATGCCCTCGACACCGCTGATCTCGTATCTATTATCTCCGATTGGTACGAGGGTATCGCTGTAATCTGATATATCCAGCCATAACTCATTATCAAACCAATCACGGTACTGTTCATCGAAAAGTCCACCCATGGTTACGTGGTGTCCACCGTTTATCAATACTACATCGATATTGTAATGGGAGTTTGAAACGGAACCTTCATTCATACCAACTAGACCCCCTATATGTCCGACACCTGTCACGTTCCCCAATGCATAGGAGTTGGATACCGTGCTCCACCCATATGCCGATCCAACAAGACCTCCTACCAACTGCTCTCCGCTAACGTTACCTGTGGCATAGGAGTTAGATACCGTTCCATAACCGTTGGTTCCCAGGAGTCCACCTACACGGCTTCCACCGATTACATTTCCAGTGGCATAGGAGTTGTTTACGATACCATTACCCCAGGTATCACCTATGAGTCCACCTACCGAAGAGGACCCTCTCACATCCCCAGTGGCATACGAGTTCTCTACACGACTTCGAGATGTACCCGACCCCACAAGTCCTCCCACACCCAAAGAACCGTTCACAAAACTCGTCGAAAAGGAATTGAAAATGAGGTTTCGATTACTACCTACGAGTCCACCCACATACCTTCCACTAACGTGTCCGGCAGCATATGAACTATTCACCGTACCGTAGAGACTGTTGGATCCCACGAGGCCACCTACATTCTGTTCCCCTTTTACAGACCCTATGGAAAAACAATGTTCCACAGTACCTTCATTGTATCCCACGAGTCCACCGACGGAACCAAAGCCTTCAATCTCAACATCGGTCAGTCCTACATCATGTACAGCACCACCTACTTCAACATGACCGAAAAGGGCAGCACTACTGGTTGAACGACTTATGTACAGCCCGGTTATAACGTGGTTACGTCCATCCAGGCTGCCTGTGAAGGGATCAATTGGCTCAAATCCTGCGCCATAGTTCCACTCACTGGTCTCGCTGGCATCTATGTCGTTGGCCAGTGCGTAGTGTGCGCTCAGGTCATTACTCATCGCCTGCAAATCATGAACATCGTAGATCATGTACGGATCGTCCGATGTACCGCTTCCACTCATTAACCTTTCCTGAATATCAATAACACCCTGGCACCCTGCATCAGCCTCCGACCCGAACACCACTCCGAATAAACCTGCGAAGAGTAACATCACCACAACCAATACGTTCATCCGTTCACGCATCATGCTCACTACCTACACATATATACTAAGACCTAATTATATCTTTCCGTGAGTCGAACACTATCTCCTGTTCGCCCTTGAGACCTTCCAAAAAGGTTAAAAATGCCCTCGCCATTGACCGTTTCCCTGGAGATATACCGATGACAGAGTACACGAATGCGGAGATAAAACAGAAGTTCAAGGAATACTTCGAGGAAGAACGATACCCGGAGCTGGTGAAGATAGCGGACAACTACCCCGACGAGATGTCCCTTCCTATCCTCTACGAGGATATGGTACTGTACTTCGGTGATGACTTTCCCGCATACATACTAAACCACCCCAAACGTTCACTACAGCAGGGAGAGGAGGCCGTCTCGGAACTCCTGGGCGAACCCTACAGGGACGTTGATATAAAGATAAGGATAACCAGGCTGCCCGATGCCATCAATATCCCCATCCGAGGCATCCGTGCGGAACACCTCATGAAATTCATCGCCCTGGACGGTCTTGTGAGAAAGGTAACCGAGGTAAGACCACGTCTTTCCAGGGCTGCCTTCAGATGCATGCGCTGCGGGGAGACTACCACCATCGAGCAGGAAGGGAGCAGCAATATAGAGGGACCTCACGAATGCGCCGGATGCGGCAAATCCACCCAGAAGACACGCTTCTTCCTGCAACTGGAGGATTCGGTTTTCACAGATTACCAGCACCTCGAGCTACAGGAAAGCCCCGAGGGGCTGAGGGGAGGGGACCAACCCCAGCGTATAAGAGGCTGGGTGGAAAACGACCTTGTGGGGAGGATATCCCCGGGAGACAGGATCACGATCAACGGTATACTCGACGGTGAGCCGAAGTCGGGAAAGGGAGGAGGCGAGTCCAGGACCTACGACATATTCATACGGGTAAACAGCGTGGAGATAAGACAATACGAGTACGAGGAGGTGGAACTGTCAGATGAGGACACGGAAGCCATAGAGGAAGCGGCGAAGGATGAAAAGGTGTTCAACAAGATAATAGAGTCCATAGCACCCACCCTGTTCGGTCTCAGGGAGGAAAAGATGGGCCTCGCACTACAGCTTTTTGGTGGTGTAAGGAAGAGCATGCCCGACGGACAGAAGATAAGAGGCGACATACACATATTGCTCGTGGGTGACCCGGGAACGGCGAAGAGTATGCTGCTCAGATACATTTCGGACCTGTCGCCCAGAGGTATGTACGCTTCCGGGAGGGGGTCCACAGGTGCGGGTCTCACCGCAGCGGCCATCAGGGAAGAGACCATGGGGGAGAGCAGGTGGATACTGGAAGCGGGCACCCTGGTACTTGCGGACAAGGGCATCGCCGCGGTGGACGAGTTGGATAAGATGAGGAGCGAGGACAGAAGTTCCATGCACGAGGCCATGGAACAACAGACCATCTCCATAGCAAAAGCGGGTATAAACGCGAGATTGAACTCCAGATGCGCCCTGCTGGGGGCGGCTAACCCCAGATTCGGGCGTTTCGAACCTCACGAGAACATTTCACAGCAGATCAACCTTCCCTCACCGCTGATATCAAGGTTCGATCTCATCTTTGCCATAAAGGACATACCCAACAAGGAGGATGACAGGAACATCGCAGAACACATCCTTTTGGCACACCGTGAAGGTGAGATGATGATGAGCGATGAACTGTACGTACCCAGCGAGATGCTGAAACCGAGATTTGAAAAGGAATTTCTCAGAAAGTATGTGGCCCATGCAAAACGGATATACCCCATTATGACGGAAGAGAGCATGGAGCGTTTGCGGGATTTTTACCTCAGAATTCGGGGCGAGGGAGAAGAGGGGGAGTCCATACCCATAACCGCAAGACAGTTGGAATCCCTGGTTCGCCTTGCGGAGGCAAGTGCACGCGCCCACCTCAGGGACACCATCACCACCATCGATGCTGACAGGGCGATCAATGTGACAAAGCATTTCCTCAACAAGGTGGCCTACACGGAAAGGGGCTGGGATATAGACATGGTCACCTCCGAGGTATCCCATTCCGAGAGGACCGTCCTTCACGAGATAAGGGACATAATCAAGAGACTCGAGGCGATACACGAAGGGGGGGCACCCGAGGAAGATATTATAAGGGAAGCCGAGGATAAGGGTATATCCAGAGAAAGAGTGTTAAAGGAACTCGGTCGTATGAGACGGAACGGCCAGATCTATGTGCCCACCCGGGACAAGTACAAATTGAGCTGAAAAGGACGTGTTAAGATAAGGATAAGCTGTAAAACGTACCTGCAGGGCGATGACGTGTTGCTCGCGGCCTGTGACGAGGAATTACTCGGCAAGAAATTCAGGAAGGGGGAGATATGTCTTTCGGTGAAGAGAGAATTCTATCAGGGAGAAAACACCGATGTGAAGGGGCTGTACGGGAGGATCACGGAATGCACCATCGCCAACCTTGTGGGTGAGAGAACCGTGGGCACGGCCGTGGAGAACGGTCTCGGCACCGAGGAGGACGTACTCTGGATAGATGGCGTCCCTCATCTTCAAATAGTCCGTATGTGAATATCCTGGATGAATATGTTCTGCGTTGAATGTGGTAAGGAACCGGAAAAGCTCTACGATAGCCTTTGCCAAGGGTGCTACGGTAAAAGATTGCAGGCCCAAATAGATGAACATCTGGATATAGATGTGTGCACATCGTGCTGGGCGGCGAGGCAGGGTAATAGGTGGAAAGAGCGGCCGGACATGCACTCCATAATGCTCGAAAAAGTCGATAGCGGGATCACCATATCCCCCGAGGTGAGCAGATACTCTTTCCGCGTGGAGTTCGTGGAGGAGGATCCCAGAAACTATCTCGCCAGGATCAAGGTCGACCTGATCGCCGACGATATCGAGATACAAAGGGAGTTGACCACCCGGATAATATTCAAAAAGGTACAGTGCAAGATCTGCAGCCGTATACACGGCAATTATTACGAGGCAATCCTCCAGGTAAGGACCAGTCGTAAGGAGATGCGTGAGGACCAGAAAAATCTGGTAAAGGACATGGTAAAGAGGGAGGTGGAGGAGAGAAGGAGCGGTGATAGGAACATTTTCATCACCAGTAGCGAGGAGATACACGGAGGGCTCGATTTCTACCTCAGTGATAACGGGGTCGCCAAGAGATTGTCCAAGGAGATATCCAACGTTTTCGGAGGCAAGGTGACCTCCTCGTCAAGCCTGGCGGGAAGAAAGGACGGCAGGGACATATACAAGATGACATACTCGGTAAGGCTCCCTCCTTACGAGAGGGGTGACTTTGTTAACCTGGAGGACGGGCTTTACAGGGTTATGGAGATAGGGACCTCAGGGGGAAACGTGACTCTGATCCACGTCGAGTCGGGCCGTAAGACATCCATGGAACGGTGGTTGCTGGAAGATATAGATGTGATGGGGGGCGACAGTATGATCAAGGAGGCGGTGGTGGTTTCCGAAACCGAAAGGGAGATGAAGGTCCTGGACCCCGACACTTACCTTACTGTCACCCTGGTGAAGCCCCAGGGGTTCACAAGGGAAGGCGACAGTGTGAAGATAGTAAAGGTGGACGACCGTTTACTCCTGGTACAGGAGAGCGGTGATTGACAAAGTTTATAGTAAAGAGTTACCAATATCCGGGAGGTATGCCCATGAGCGGAAGAAAAGAACTTGTGCTTCATTCAACCTGGTTCGGCAGCTTCATCCTGAAGGATGGAAGGGTGATGGAATACGTACTATTCCCAAAGGAACCCGAAGAACTCGCCTCCAGAAGGTTAAAGCGTAAAAAAGGCGAGTTACTGGACGAAGAACGGGACCTTGCCGCTGGTGTGGATGGTATACTGCATGTGACCTCATCCAGGCTCCGGTCCCTGGGTGAACCTCTCCATGATCATACACTCCCGGATATATCCCCGGAGGAGTACTCCTTCGACCATGAACTACTTCACGAGATGCTTGGTATAGTCGGTAGCGAGGAGATAAGCTCATCCGTGGGCTCCGGGGAGCACATCGCCAAGGCCATCAACACGATCCAGGACATCAACGAAACTGTCAACATCCTCACCGAGCGCTTACGGGATTGGTACACCCTGCATTTCCCCGAATTGAAGGAAAGGGTAACGGACGACGACTTCCTGCGAACCATATCCGAACTGGGGGAAAGGAGGCTGATAATGGAGGAGATGGAGCTCGACCTGACCTCCGTAGGTGGGGAGATAGGCGAGGAGGAGCGGGAATTTTACATGAAGTTTGCAGATGTGATAATACAGCAGCGGGAATTCCGCAGTGCCCTGAGGGATTACATCGAAATAAAGATGGAAAAGGAGGCACCTTCCCTTACCACCCTTGCAGGACCGAAGCTGGGGGCGGAACTCATCGCTCACGCGGGGTCCCTGGAGAGGCTGGCCAGGATGCCGGCCAGCACCATACAGGTCCTGGGGGCGGAAAAATCACTCTTCAGACACCTCGAGAAGGGAACACCACCACCGAAACACGGTCTCATCCTCCAGCACCCCTACGTACACAGGGCAAGTCCCGGTGACCGGGGCAAGGCGGCCCGGCTCCTGGCCAACAAGATCGCCATCGCCACAAGGGTGGATCACTTCGGCGGTGAGTCCGTGGGTGACACCTTGAGGGAAGAAGTGAAGGCCAAGCTGGACCGCATCACGGAAAAAGGATAGGGAAGGGGTTTTATCCCATACCTGTGGTTATGTCCATACCGAGGGATGTATTTTCCAAGGGTCCCTGCCTGTAGTATATGGGCTCACGGTGTCCGGGCTGTGCCGAGGCATCCTCGTCAGATCTCTGACCGGGCCATATCCTTGAGATATGATCGACCCTGAGGTATACCTCCCCCGATCTGATCTCCGTCCATTGGATGAACCCACACCATTCCCGACCAACGGTGCCTTCCCCGGACTGCTCTTCCCAATCGATCTCGGATGCGATAGTTTGGAGTACTTCGTCGAGTATCATGGTGTCCCTGTCAAAATCCGTAAGTTTGCCCTTGAATGCTATGTCGTCGTCCATTACCACCAGGATGGTCTCGCCCCTCAATTCCTTCAATCTCTTCTCGAGTAGACTTCCAAGCATGTTGATTACCTCTCGATACTAATATTGTTTGAACTAGTACTAATATCTTTGCTCTTCGTCCAGGGCGGAGCGGGCGGTAGCGAGCACGGAGCTGAGTTTGCCTTCCAGAACGTTGAGCCTCACCTTTAGACGGGCGTTCTCCTCCTTCATTTCCTCGAAACGTCTCCGGAGCGTTTCGTTGGGGCCCGGGGAGACATCCCTGTTATCCGGGGAAGTGGCGTGAACTTTACCGGAGGTATGCCCCTTCAGGTAGTAAAGGACTTTAACGTTTATTTCCACGTAATTGTCCAGCTGCACATCGTAGTAAACACTCCTTCCGCCCAACTTGAGTATGTTCCTATGCAGTTCCCTATCCCCGGTTACCAGGATATCATCGCTATCCATCATGCCCACCAGTTCAAGGTCCAGTATCCCCTTGTGCTCCTGGTTCACATCCACGATCTTCGACACCGTATCCATTTCACCCAGTATATCCTTTACGCGTACGGGTAAGTTTTCATCCAGTATTACTCTCATGTAAATATGCCCCCGTTACTATCGGTGCCCCCAGATATAAAGGTAAAAATCACGATATCCCATGCCACAAACTATCTGCACCTATCATTCCCTTCGTAGTTTTTACATGAACTAATACATTCAATGTCTGGATCGATTTAACATACCGTACCATAGATCCTTCCGACAGGTAACAAAATATTTAAAAATTTCCTTCTTCAACGTTGAACCTTTTCAAAGGCTTACTGAGGTGCCTACGTGCAATTACCGGAACCTCATACCATCCTTCCTTGAGATTTCTCGGAATTATCTCTAAGTGGACCGTGTTCTCGCCCGATCTGTAACGGCACTTTTTGCAGCGATATCCCGAATCGGTACCCATGGAGCCCATGCTCTTCCCGCAATAGGGGCAAACCGGGTTCCCGATCTTTGTTATCTTTTCCGCAAGGCGATTTATCTTCAATTTCTCGATATTCAAGGTTAGGGGTTCTCCCTTTATCCCCCCCCATAACTCGATCTCGTCCCCCACTATCAATCGGTTGATGATATCCCTGAAACTTTTGGTGGGCTCGAAAGCGGCGGCGGTAACCGTGGCACCGCCCCTGCTAACTTCGAAGAAAATATGACCACCCCGGATCACACGTGGAGGCGAGCATACCGTGCCCGTCACACGGGCCGACATGAAGGGCTCCAGCCTCCGGATGTCTCGCACTCTTATGTGGTCGTCCGTCCCTTGATTGGTAAGGAATGTCAGCCACCTTTCGGGCCTCTCGCCTTTGAGTGTAACGAGGGCCTTTTTCAGTTCGTTGGGTTCGTCGCCCCTTACACCGTAAAGTACAGGGCATGGTGTGCCGGGGGCCACCCCTTGGCGATGCTCTACGTGATCGTAGTTATTGAAACCGTGTTCCAGTGACATATCCAGGGTCTTTACATCGTCATGGTCTATGAGCCTCGGTTCACCCCACAAATCCCTCCGTCGGTATGTTATCAACTCGTAGGTACTATCTTCCGGTGTCCAGGCAAGGGCAGATGCCGCACCTATCAGCCCCCTTTCCGAGCCGCCGCCCCAGTAATCAAGGTCCAGACTATCCAGTACCTCCTTGACGTGATCCAGTTCCAGTACCTCCTTGACGCCCTTTTCGTAGAGCTCCCCGGGAGGCCGCCCGTTTCCCACGACCAATCCCGGGTCCGTACCCTCCTTGTCCGATTCTGCCCATCTGTCTACCACCTTCTTCGCCCTGGGCATGATGTTTTTTTCAATGCAGGGGTCACCCGTCCATATGTCTATCTCACGGTCAACCTTGCCTATTACCTCCTTTCTGACCTTACCCTTGCCGATAGTCAATACCACCGCCCCGTTACCCCTGGTTTTCCATGGTATGTTTGGGTTCAGCCTAACCAATCTGGGATAGGACAGCAGTTGATATTCGTCAAACTCTTTGATCAATTCGGTAACAAGATATGTTGTACACATTCCGTCCTTTGAATCGGTATCATCCAGAGCGATATACATTACTGTATCCTGCCGCAGTCCATGCATCTCATCAGGGCGCCTCCCGCATGCTCCAACCCTCCACCACAGATCTCACACGAGTCTTTTTGTATTGGTGGTTCGTTCCCCTGGTGGGGCTCATGAGAGGGTGGTGTGTGGGATCTACGATGTATCCGCAGGTGCTCCCTTAGGTATTCGTCTATATGCCTGGGTTCCGGTGTGCTGGTAACCGTGGTGTCGGCCACTCTGTCCAGGTATCGCTGCCTGGGGTCCCCCCGGGTGGCCATACCCACTATCACGTCCAGGAGTACCAGTAGGCCGTGGATCTTGCTGAAGTTGCGTATTATGGTTTCGTGAAGGCTCAATCCGCCCCTCAATCCCTCTACCTTCAGGTCCAGTAGCATCTTACCGAAGGTCTGACGGTTATTGTACTCGCAGATGGCGGAGTAGAAAACCTGGATCAATCCTGCAAAAACAGGGAAATTTATCAACAGCGAAGGCATGAACCTTATCCCGAGCAGCCAAATTATCACATAGGCCGCCATGGAGGAAAGAAACAGGTCTATGAGGAAGGCGATTATCCTTCTGATCCAGTGTTTTTGCAAAGGACGGTTGTTGTGTATCAGGTCAAATCCGGTTACCATTTTTACCACTTTTCCTATTGCTCATCAGATTGCCCATCAATCATCATGTTTCAGATTTGGATTCTTCATCATCGAGCATTTGTGTAGGCGAGTCACCGTTATTATATTTTTCCTTATACCTGGGTGAACGTTCAAACCCCTATGTTGAAAAAATTCCACAAAACCGTTGCTTTTCCTCACTTTTTCATTACTCGCCAAACTCGTAACGAAAAAATTCCACAAAACCGTTGCTTTTCCTCACTTTTTCGTTCCTCACCACACTCGTAACGAAAAAATTCCACAAAACCGTTGCTTTTCCTCACTTTTTCATTACTCGCCAAACTCGTA
>JAFDTY010000107.1 GCA_019594055.1 Candidatus Haladaptatiplasma halalkaliphilum
CCGAAGAAAAATATTCTGGAAAGGTAGATCACAAATGGTTTGACAAGCTAGTCAAAGAACTTAAATTGGAGGATATACTTCTACCTCCAATAGAGGGGTGACATATCTCTCTAGGTTACACAGGATCATATTTCCAACGTGACTTGAGATGGAAAATCGATGCTATATTGGCAACATATCTACCTGCGGTTTTTTGAAAATGAAATATAAAAAAATATTTAACCTCTATTTAACAAAGTATTGGTAGAATGGATAATTCTCTCCTTCAATTCATAATGATCGGTTGAGTAGGTAGACAATTATCATCCACTTCGCATACAACTGTCAACGATATTTGTTAGCTTGAAGTCAAAGATAATAATTATTGCTAGCTATCTTAACCCACTACCTCCGTTATACTTATCTACAACCTTCGGCATAGGTGCAGTACAATCTCCTAGGAGCAATGCAAAGTGATCACGAGCACGGATGTTTTCCTGTGGATAGGTATCCCCTTGATGCTGTACGGTTACAAATTCGAGCCCTACAAACATGAGACGAGGATAGTGGCTTATGTTTTACTGGGTATCTTCTGGGTTGGAGAGGCACCTTATTTTCTGGCCATATCGGACTACGTAAACGCCTTTTTATGTTTTCTGGGATTGCCACTGTTCGTGTATTTTGCCTACAACGAGCTCCTTTCAAAAAAATGGATGGAAGACCCGGATGTCATGCTGTTTCTGTCAGGAGGGATATCCATCGCCATGTTGATCTATTACGGTGTTCAGCGAATACCCATCGCTTCGGGCGCCTTGATCAAGGTGGTAGCTGACCATACAGTGGTCTTCACCAACCTCATGGGCTACGAATTCACCTCCGGTGCGATAGATTTCGCAGGCAACCCCATGCTGTACAGGGTTAACCACGAGAATATCTTCGTGCCTATCCATGGATCGGGTATCAATATCATACTTGCATGCACGGCACTTCAGACCCTAGCTCCCGCAGGTTCCTTGATCTACTGTACCGTCGCACCCTGGGCTAGAAAGGGGAAGGCACTGCTCTTCGCTCTCCCCACCATATATATAGCCAATCTGGGTCGAAACGTGCTGGTCATATATCTCACCGTGGAGGGTATCACCTCCTTTGATACCGCACACAACGAGATCGCCAAGACAGGCTCGGTGATAGTACTCGTTATACTCCTCTTACTGGTATTCGAGATTGTCCCCGAATTCCACGAGAACATCATGTCACTGTTGAGGTTGCCCAGGAGAAAGCCTATCCGCCGGACACAACCTTGATGATCTTGAGCGCATCGCCGTCTTTCAGGGGTTGATCGATGGGTGTGGGGACGTTATTCAGTAAAACGATGACCATATCTTTATGAAAATCAAACCTTTCAATTAAACTGTCCACCGCGGCACCCTCCTCCACCTCTATATCCCCGATTCCGTGTATCCTTACGTTCATGGGTGCGGAGAATTCCACAACTATATTAGCCCTTCGCTCGTATGACGTAAGCATTTTTTCATAACTCCTGCAAATCTATTTATGGTAAAACCGTATAAACCGTCCAAGATATGAAGGTACTGTTCCTGGAACCCCCGGATGTGTATCGAGTGGATTATGTCGGTGAGTTAGTTGAAGGAGGTATAGATATCGTGAGCGCTTCCTGCCAGGATGCCATCGGTCATGCGGGGGTGTTCGATGTGTTGATCGGCGCAAGAATTCCCAGGGAATTTCTCATGAAATCGTCAAAATTGAGGTATGTAATAATCCCCTTTGCCGGTATTCCCGTTCAGGACAGGGACAATTTAAGGGAGTTCGACGGGATAACGGTAATCAACTCGCACTTCAACAAGGAATTCGTTGCGGAACATACATGGGCTTTACTTCTTGCCTCGGCGAGGAAACTCGCCCCAGTTCACGAGATGATGAGAGGGGGTGATTGGTCACCGAGGTACGAACATCGCATGGGTGTCGGGCTCGAAGGTAAGTGTTTGCTTATCCTCGGTTACGGCGCTATCGGCAGGGTCGTAGGCAGGGTGGGCAAGGCATTCGGCATGAAGGTGGTGGGCATCAACAGAGGCGACGGTCATAGGGATGAGATAGATCATATGGGTACTACCGGCGAACTACATGACCTTTTACCGGAAGCGGATTTTATCGTGGTCATCCTTCCTCTGACGGAAGAAACCCGGGGCATCATAGGGTATGAAGAATTTCAGCTTATGAAGGATGGAGTTCACATCATCAATGTAGGCAGAGGGCCCCTGATAGACGAGGAGGCCTTTTACAACGCATTGAAATCCGGAAAGATAGGTGGAGCCGCCCTTGACACATGGTGGATCTACCCCCCGGATGAGGATTCGGTAAAGCACACTTTTCCGTCGAAATACCCTCTGTACGAATTCGATAATCTGGTTTTCAGCCCCCACAGGTCCACACATGTGCTGGGGAGAGAGAAAAAGAGAGCGGAGGACCTGGCTTGTATACTTAACGATTTGAGCCGAGGGATAGAGCGGAATGTTGTGGATATCGCCAAGGGGTATTGACAAGAGATAAAGTTTACCCCCGATAATGTAAAACCAGGTAAGCCATCGGAGTGGATTCATGACTCAATAACTCGCCTTGCTCGTTGTTCAGTCTGCTCGTATGAATGCTCCACATTCATACTCGTGAACCCCCGATAATGTAAAATCAGGTAAGCC